>NZ_VFTJ01000019.1:0-127020 GCF_006439595.1 Mesorhizobium sp. B3-1-9 | reverse complement strand
TCAGCACGAATCGTTCCATCAAAAGCTTGAATCACGACCAAGCCATGATGGGAATCCTGAATATCAACAAACCTTAGCCCAAGCGCTGCGAGCGGCAAAAATGGGCAGGGTCTTTGGCTTCCACGCTTGCCGCATTGTCAAAGCTCACTAACATCGGCCAGCAACATCACAGACTCGGGGACTAGCTTCCCCGCGAATTGAATGGGAGGAAGAGAATGGGTGGAAGGCTGGCGGGCAAGGTCGCCATCGTTTCGGGCGGTGCGACGGGCATGGGCGGGGCGGCTTCGGAGCTGTTTGCCGCCGAAGGCGCAAAGGTGGCAATCATCGACCGCAACGGCGAGGCGGCCGGCAAGACCGCCGCGGCGATCCGGGCGCGGGGCCATGTCGCGGAGCATTTCGTGGCCGACGTTTCGGACGAAGCACAGGTCGAGGCGGCGGTGAAGGCGGCGACGGAAAAGCTCGGCCCGGTCACGGTGCTGTTCAACCACGCCGGCACCATCGTCATCAAGCCATTCCTGGAAACAAGCCTGCAGGAATGGGACTGGCTGCATGCCGTCAACGTGCGCTCGATGTTCCTGATGACGCGCGCTGTGCTGCCCGGCATGATCGCCGCCGGCGGCGGCTCGATCGTCTGCACCTCGTCGATCTCGGCCGTGGCGGCAACGCCGAACGAAGTGCTCTACGACACCACCAAGGGCGCCTGCCACATGTTTGCCCGCGCCATCGCGGTGGAATTCCGCGACCGCAACATCCGCTGCAACGCCGTCTGTCCCGGCTTCATCCGCACGCCGCATGGCTTGCGCGAAGTGGCCGATCTCGGCAAGCTCGGCGTCGACGTCTCGGACGCGGCGATGGCCGCGCAGCAGGGCCGCATCGGCGAGCCGGAGGAAGTGGCGAAGGCGGCGCTGTTTTTGGCCAGCGACGAATCGAGCTTCGTCAACGGCGCGCATCTGTTCGTGGACAACGCGTTCACGGCGATTTGAGGCCAGCTTGGCGCCTTCCTCTCCCCCGTCGATCGGGGGAGAGGTGTCGAGCGTAGCTGGACGGAGTGGGGGTCGACCCTTGGCGCGGTGCCGAAATACTCTTGCGCCTGGGCCCCATTTCAATATTCGTTGGCGACGGTTGCAAGGTGGTTCCCCCACTCCGTCGCTGCTTCGCAGCGCCACCTCTCCCCCCTCCGGAGGGAGAGGAAAGGACGCCTGCTCCTCTACCGCTCCTCCCGTCGAAACGGCTTCAGCAGCGCCGATGGCGCCACAGCGTTGCGCGACATGACGGCCATGGCGACGATGGTGAAGATGAAAGGCAGCATCAGGAACGCTTCGTAGGGGACGTGGCCGAGGCCGCTCGCCTGCATCCTGAGCTGCAGCGCGTCGACGAAGGCGAAGAGCAGCGCGGCGCCCGCCGAGCGCCAGGGATCCCAGCGGCCGAACACGACCAGCGCGATCGCCACCCAGCCGCGTCCGGATACGACACCGAAGGTGAAGGCGTTGAACTGCGCCATGGTGAGGAAGGCGCCAGCAAGCCCCATCAGCGCGCCGCCGAGGATCACCGCCTGGAAACGCGTGGCGATCACGCTGACGCCGGCCGAGTCCGCCGCGCGCGGGTTCTCGCCGACCATACGCACGGAAAGCCCCCACGGCGTGCGGTAGAGCACGAAGGCAGCGAGCGGGACGGCGATGATGGCGAGATAAACGAGCGTGAACTGGTTGAACACGGCCGGGCCTAGAACCGGAATGTCCGAGAGCAGCGGGATAGCCAGCGGCTTGAAGCCGGTAATGCTAGGCGGCACCGATTGCTGGCCGAAGATCAGCCGGTAGAGGAAATAGGCAAGGCCGGATGAGAACAATGTCACGCCGATGCCGCAGACATGCTGGCTGAGGCCCAGTGCCACCGTGAACAGCGCATGCAGCGCGCCCATCAGCATGCCGGTCAACACCGCGACAAGGACGCCCAGCCACAGGCTGCCGCTCAGGCTGGCGGCTGTGAAGCCCGTCATCGCCGAGAGCAGCATGATGCCCTCGATGCCGAGATTGAGCACGCCTGCGCGCTCGGAAAACATTTCGCCCAGCGTGGCGAAGGCGAGCGGCGTGGCGATGCGGATGATGGCGGCGAGGAAGCCGACCTGAAAAATCTGCTCGAACACCGCGCTCATGTTTGCGCTCCCACGCGGCGGATGCGGTAGGCGGTGAAGAGCAGCGCCACCAGCATGGCAAGCAGCGCCGTGCCCTGGATGACGTCGCTGAGGAAGGCGGGCACGCCGGTCGCGCGCGACATCGCCTCGGCGCCGGTCATGACAGCGGCAAGGAAGATCGCCGCCGGCACCGCGCCGAGCGGGTTGAGCCGGGCGAGCATCGCGACGACGATGCCGGAATAGCCATAGCCCGGCGAGATGTCGCTCATCACCTGGAAGTGCACGCCGCCGACCTCGCCGACGCCGGCGAGCCCGGCCAGCGCGCCGGAGAGCAGCGCTGTCGACAGCAGCACGCGCTGCACGTTGATGCCGGCATAGCGGGCGGCTTCTGGATTCTCGCCGGTGACGCGGATGCGGAAGCCGAGCGTGGTGCGCGCGATCAAGACCCAGCACAGCGGTGCCGCGATCAACGCCACGATGACGCCGAGATGCAGGCGCGTGCCTTCGATCAGCACCGGGAAATTGGCCGCGTCCTCGATCGGCGGCGAGATCGGGTAGCCGCTGAACGTGTCCTTCCACGGTCCCTCGATCAGCGCCATCAGCGCGTAATAGATGACCGAGTTGAGCAGCAGCGAGCTCACCACGTCGTCGACCTTGAATTTTACGCGCAAAGTGGCGGGGACCAGCGCGACGAGCGCGCCGGCGGCGGCGCCCGCCAGCGCCATCAACAGCATGGCGAGATAGCCCGGCATCGGGATGGCGCCGACGAAGCAGCTTGCCACCGCGCCGGCGAGCAATTGGCCCTCGGCGCCGATGTTCCAGAATTTTGCGCGGAAGGCGATGGCCACCGCAAGGCCGGTGAAGATCATGGGTGCGGCGCGCACCAGGGTTTCCGTGATGGCGTAACTGTCGCCGAGCGATGCCGACAGCATCACGCCATAGGCTTCGACCACGCCGGCGCCGGCTATGGCGATCAGGCCGCTGCACAGGATGAGCGTCGCGGCGATGGCCAAGAGCGGCAGCGCGAGATTGAACCAGGCCGGTGTCGAGGTGCGGGCTTCGAGGCGAAACATCAGGCCGCCTCCTCGGTATGCCCTGCGCCGGTCATCATCAGGCCGAGCCTTGCGACGGTGGCATGCGCGCTGGGAAGCGTCCCGGCGATGCGGCCCTCATACATCACCGCGATGCGATCCGAGAGCATCAGCAATTCCTCGAGGTCCTCGCCGATGACGATGATGCCGCAGCCCTTGGCGCGCATGGCCAGGAACTTCTCGTGGATGAAGCGGGCGGCGCCGATATCGAGCCCGCGCGTCGGCTGCGAGACGATCAGCACCTTCGGGTCGAAGGCGAGCTCGCGGGCCAGCAGCGCCTTCTGCAGATTGCCGCCGGACAGCGCGCCGGCGCGCACCATCGGGCCGGGGCAGCGAATATCGTAGGCCTTGATCTGCGCTTCGGCGAAGGCACGGATCGCGGCCGGATTGAGAAGTCCCTGGCGGCTGAAGGCCTCGATGCCGATACGCGGCAGCACCATGGAGTCGGCCAAAGGCAGATTGGTGACGAGGCCGGTCGTCATCCGGTCTTCCGGTATGCGGCCGAGGCCGAGCGCCTGCAGCTCGCGCGGCGAAAATTGCGCAACCGCTTTGCCGGCTATCGTCATCGCTCCGGCCTTGGGTGGCAGCATGCCGGAAATCACATCAGCAAGCGCCCGCTGGCCGTTGCCGGAGACGCCGGCGATGCCTAGGATCTCGCCCGCGCGGACGAAAAGCGAGACGTCGCGCAGCGGCGTGCCGGCATGGCCGGAGGTGGAAATGCCGTCGAGCGTCAGCGCGGCGGCGCCGGGCGTCGAAGCCTCCTTGACCGGCGGCACGATTTCGTGGCCGCACATCAGCTTCGCCATTTCTGCCGATGTGGTGCTTGCCGGATGGTCGACGCGGCCGGCGACCTTGCCGTGGCGCAGCACCACGCAGCGATGGGTGAGGGCGCGAACTTCATTCAGCTTATGCGAGATGAAGATGATGCCGAGCCCTTGCGCCGCCATCGAGCGCAGGGCGGCGAACAGGCCATCGACCTCAGAAGGCGCCAGCACCGCCGTCGGTTCGTCGAGGATCAAAAGCCTGGCGCCGCGAAACAGCGCCTTGATGATCTCCAGCCGCTGCTGCTCGCCGACCGACAGCGCCGAGACCGGCAGGCTTGGGTCGAGGCTCAGCCCATACTGCCGGCTGATTTCGTCCAGGCGGGCAAGCCCGCGCGCACGGTCGATGCGGCCGGATTTGCCGGGAATGCCGATCAGGAGGTTTTCCAGCACCGTCAGCCGCGGCGCGAGGTGGAAATGCTGGTGCACCATGCCGATGCCGGCGGCGAGCGCATCGGCCGAATTGTGGATGGCGACGGGCCTGCCTTCGACCAGGATCTCGCCGGCGTCCGGCGCATAGGCGCCGAACAGCACGTTCATCAGCGTCGTCTTGCCGGCGCCGTTCTCGCCAAGCAGGCCGAGGATCTCGCCCGGCGCCACGCTGAGGTCGACGGCCTCGTTCGCCTTGACGGCGCCGAAGCTCTTGGTGATGCCGCGCATTTCGATGAGTGGGGCGGACAAGGGTGCTCCTGGATTTGCGATCCGGCCAACCATGGAGGGCAGCACTGCACCCCCTCTCTGGCCGGCCGGCCATCTCCCCCTCACGGGGAAGATCGGATTGTCACGGCGGCCTTCGCCAACTTTCAATGTTGAAAGATCGAGCGCCGTCGACGGAACCGCCAATCTCCCCCCTCGAGGGGGAGATGTCCGGCAGGACAGAGAGGGGGGCCTCGCGCCGCCCCTCAACCAGGCGTCAATCCGAAACCGGCGTGTTCTCGTCGACGTCGACGCGGAAATTGCCTTCGAGGATCTCGGCCTTCTTCTTCTCGACCAGGTCCTTCACCTCTGCCGGCAGCGTCTTGTCGAACTTGTGGAAGGGCGCCAGATACGAGCCGCCCTTGGCCATGCGCGAGAAATCGCCATAGTCCTGCGCGGTGAAGACGCCGGCCTTGACCAGCTTGATCGCCTGCTCGACCGTCGGGTACATGTCCCAGACCGGGCCGGTGATGACCGTATCGGGCCCGAGGCTCGACTGGTCGGACATGTTGGAGATGGCGAAAATCTTCTTCTCGACCGCCGCCTCGATGACGCCGAAGCGCTCGGCATAGATGACGTCGACGCCGGCATCGATCTGCGCCACGGCCGCTTCCTTGGCCTTGGGCGGATCGAAGAACGAGCCGATGAAAGCGACCTTCTTCTTGACGTTCGGATTGACCTCCTTGGCGCCGGCGAAGAAGGCGTTGACCAGCCGGTTGACTTCCGGAATGCCCATCGCCGCGACCGCGCCGACCGTGCCCGACTTCGACATCTTTCCGGCGATCATGCCGGAGAGATAGGCCGGTTCGTGGATCCAGTTGTCGAAGACGCCGAAATTCGGCTCGGCGGGCCCAGCGCCCGAGCCGAACAGCCACGCCGTCTTCGGGAATTGTTTTGCCGTGCGGCGCGACTCCCGCTCGGCGGCGAAGGCGTCGCCGAGCACCAGCTGGTAGCCGCCTTGCGCATATTCGCGCATCACGCGGCTGAAGTCGGCGGTCTGCACCTTTTCCGACCATTTGTACTCGATGCCCAGCTCCTTCTCGGCCTTCTGCAGGGCGACATGGATCTGGTTGTCCCACGGCTCCTCGATCGGCGTGGCGAAGATCGCCGCCACCTTCAGCTTCTTGTCCTTGGCGAAGGCCGCGCCGGGCAGCACGGTCGCCGCGAGGCCGAGCGCGCCGAGTTCCAGCATGTTGCGCCGCGACAGGCCGGCGCGTTGCGTCTTGCTACGTTCGTTTTCCATTGAAGTGCCCCTCTGTTCGACAGCCGTGTCGAGCCGGCCGTTCAAAAAAATGTCAGACGAGAGACTATGGAACGGTGGTTGAGATTTGTCCACATGGTCAAATTTGGTGTGCCGCCTCGCGTTCGTCATCCTCGGGTCTACGCTTCGCTTCGCCCTGGAATGACGAAGTTATGGGGCGTCGCCCGCACCTTCCCAAGCCCTCGTCTCGGCAAACTTTCTCAGCACCGGCGCCGGCTCGAAGATCGCCCTGCCGGTCCGCCCATGCCAATGCTCCAGTCGCTCGACGATCTTCGCCGCGCCTTCAAGTCCGGCCCAGAACATCGGTCCGCCCTTGCCGATCGGGAAGCGGTAGCCGTTGACCCAGACGACATCTATGTCGGACGCCCGCGCCGCGATGCCTTCCTCGAGGATCTTCGCGCCTTCGTTGACCAGCGGATAATGCGTGCGCTCGATGATCTCGTCGGCGCCGATCTGGCGCTGCGCTATGCTCAGTTCTTCCGCCTTGGCGCGGATCAACGCCTCGACCTCCGGATCGGCAACCGGCTCCCGCGCGCCGCTCTCATAGCGGTACCAGCCACGCCCGGTCTTCTGGCCGAAATGGCCCTGCTCGCACAGCGTATCGGCGATCACCGCCGTCTGGCCGCGCGCCTTGCGGTTGCGCCAGCCGATGTCGAGGCCGGCGAGGTCGCCCATCTGGAACGGCCCCATCGGCCAGCCGAAATCGGTGAACGCCTTGTCGACCTGAGCGGGCGTTGCACTTCGAGCAACAGCGCTTCGTTCTCCGCGCCGCGCGCGGCCAGCATGCGGTTGCCGACAAAACCGTGGCAGACGCCGACGACGACCGCCACCTTGCCAAGGCGGCGGGCGAGATCGGTGACCGTCGCCAGCACGTCGGGCGCGGTCTTTTCGGCCCGCACGATCTCCAGGAGCTTCATGACGTTTGCCGGCGAAAAGAAATGCATGCCGAGCATGTCCCCTGGACGCGAGGTCGAGGCGGCGATTTCGTTCACGTCGAGATAGGAGGTGTTGGTGGCGAGGATCGCGTCGGGCCTGGCGACCGCGGCGAGCTTGCCGAACACCTCCTTCTTCACCGCCATGTCCTCGAACACGGCCTCGATGATCAGATCGCAATCGGCGAGATCGGCATAGTCGGTGCTGCCCTTGAACAGTCCGAGCCGCTTCTGCTTGGCCTCGTCCGTCAACGAGCCGCGGCTGACCGAAACGGCATAGTTCTTGTCGATCGTCGCCAGCCCGCGCCGCAGCGCTTCCTCGCTGGTCTCGACCAAAGTCACCGGCAGACCGCCATTGGCGAAAGCCATGGCAATTCCGCCGCCCATGGTGCCGGCGCCGATAATGCCGACGCGTTCGATCCGGCGCTTCCGCAGATCCTTGCCGGGAATCTTGGCCGCCTCGCGCTCGGCGAAGAACAGATGCCGCTGCGCCCGCGACTGGTCGCCGGAAACGAGTTTCAGGAATAGTTGCCGCTCGGCCGCAAGCGCCTCGTCGAACGGCAAGGTGATCGCGTTGCGCACGGCTTCGGCGCAGGCAAGCGGCGCTTCAAGCCCGCGGGCCTTCCTGGCCAGTTCCGCCCTCTGGGCGTCGAAGGCGGCGAGATCGGTCCCGGCAAGGCGGTCGTTGCGGTCGCGCACCGGTGTGAACGGGCCGCCCCACTCGACCATTTCGCCGGCGAAACGAATGGCCTGAACAATCAGATCGCCATCGAAAGCCGCATCCACCAATCCGGTGGCCTTGGCTTCGTCGGCCGAAACCGGCGTTCCGGAAACGATCATGCCAAGCGCTTTCACAGCACCCACAAGTCGTGGGAGTCGTACGGTGCCGCCGCCGCCCGGCAAAAGGCCGAGCTTCACTTCGGGCAGGCCGAGCTTGGCGCCCTTGTCGGCGACGCGGAAATGGCAGCCCAATGCCAGTTCCAGCCCGCCGCCGAGCGCGGTGCCGTGGATCGCAGCGACCGTCGGCTTGGCGATGGTTTCAAGCAAGGCGATGATGGCGCGTAGTTCCGGCTGCTGGACCGGCTTGCCGAATTCGGTGATGTCGGCGCCGGCGACAAAGGTGCGCCCGGCGCAGGCGATGACGATCGCGCTTGCGGCGGGATCGTCGCGCAAAGCGGCGAGTGCCTCGTGGAGCGGCTTGCGGACGTGAAAGCTCAGCGCATTGACCGGCGGGTTGTCGATGGTGACCACCGCCACGCCGTTTTCGTTCGCGACGCTGACAAAACTGGACAAGCGGAACCTCCCGAGGCCGGCTGCAATCGCGCAAGGGTTTACTAGGCAGCGACCCGAATGGAAACCCGATGCAGCGCTGGCCTAACGCTTGACCGTTTAACGTCGACTTGCTGCCTCGGCGGCCAGATTCTCTGAAAATTCCGCCTCGGCGCCGCGGCCGCCGCGCCAGGAGGCGATGGCGGCGACCAGATAGAGGATCGCCGAGAAGGTGAAGGCGAAGACCAGCCCGTGCTTGAACGGCCCCGACATCAGCTCGGGGAAGAACTGATTGCCGGTCAGTGTCGCGGCGTTGGCCGGCGGCAAAGCGTGGAGCACGTCGGCCGGGATCAGTTCGCCCATCGGGTTGTAGCCGAGGAAGGCGGCGAACAGGCTGGCGACCGGCGGCATGTTGGCGACCTGGTGCGCGATCGCCTCCGGCACATGTTGCGCCAGAAGGCCGGCTTCCATCGTCGCCGGCAGGCTGGCGGCGAGGCCGGCCAGCATCAGGCTGAAGAACAGGCCGATCGACAGCACCTGCCCGGCATTGGTGGTGGTGGCGCGCATGCCCGACGCCTGGCCGCGCTCGCGCGCCGGCACCGAATTCATGATCTGCGTCGAGTTCGGCGCCACGAAAAGGCCGGAGCCGAGGCCGTTGAGGAAGAGCAGGCCGGCAAAGGCGGTGTAGGAGAAGTCGGCGGGCAGCAGCATCAGCGCGACGAAGCTGGCCGCGCCCGCGACCATGCCGCCAACGGCGAAAGGCACGCCGCCGATGCGGTCGGAGAAATAGCCCGAGATCGGCCCGGCGATCAGGAAGCCGACGGTAAGCGGCAGCATGAAAATCGCCGACCAAAGCGGGGTCTGCTCGAAGGAATAGCCGTGCAGCGGCAGCCAGATGCCTTGCAGCCAGACGATCAGCATGAATTGCAGGCCGCCGCGCGCGATGCCCGACGCAAGATTGGCGACGTTGCCATAGGCGAAGCCCGGAATGCGGAACAGCGACAGGTCGAGCATCGGTTTGGCGACACGGCTCTCGATGATGACGAAAGCGATCAGCGAAGCGATGCCGACGGCAAAGAGCGTCAGCACTTTCGGGCTGGTCCAGGCCATCACCTGATCGCCGCAGGGCTGCAGGCCATAGGTGATGGCGGTGAGGATCATGACCAGGCCAAGGCCGAAGCTGATATTGCCCAGCCAATCGATTGTGTGGCTGGAGCGGTTCGGCGCGTCGTGCAGCTTGAGATAGGCCCAGATGGTGCCGACAAGCCCGAACGGCACGTTGATCCAGAACACCAGCCGCCAGTCGGTATCGGCGAGCAATCCGCCGATCAAAAGGCCGATGAACTGGCCGCCGATCGCCGCCACGACATTGATGCCGAGCGCGAAGCCGCGTTCGTTCTCGGGGAAGGCGTCGGTGAGCAGCGCCGTGGAATTGGCCATGATCAGCGCGCCGCCGATGCCCTGGATGATGCGCACGCCGATCAGATACATGGCGGCGAAATCGCCTTGTCCCGGCAGCAGGCTGAGCGCGATGGAGGCGGCGGTGAAGATGGCGAAGCCGAGATTGTACATCTTCGCCCGGCCGAACTGATCGCCCAGCCGGCCGAAGGCGACGACCAGCACGGCGGTGGCGATCATGTAGCCGATGATCGCCCAGAGCAGGTAATTGATGTTGCCGGGGTCGAGCGCCTTGAGGCCGATGCCGCGAAACACCGCCGGCAGGCTTATCAAAAGGATCGAGCCATTGATGGCTGCGGCCAGCATGCCGAGCGTGGTGTTGCTCAGAACCATCCATTTGTGGCTCTGCGGGCGGTCCTGTCTGGTCATGGCGTCCAAATCCGGCGCTGCTGGCGCGTCGAGGGCCGGCAGGCTATATATGAGGATAATCTCAGGTTTTGAATATGAGGATGGCCTCGGAAAAATCAAGCGCAACTGTGCCGCAGCCGCGCGCGCCGCAGCAAAAAAGAGGCCGTGACCGCGTCGCCGCGCTGATGGCGGCGGCCTCGGAGCTGTTCGTCGAGAAGGGTTTCGACGCGACGACCATGACCGAGATCGCCGCCAAGGCGGGCGCCGCCATCGGCACGCTCTATCTTTTCTTCCCGACCAAGCAGGCGGTGGCGCAGGCAATCCTCGCCCAGAACGCGGAGGCGCTTTCGGCCGAGCTCGACGACTTGCGCGACCGGACGCAGGGGATGAGCGCGGCGGCGATCGCCGACCAGCTGTTCGCGCGGCTTGGGACCTTCATGGCCGGGCATCCGGCCTATTCGGCGCTGCTCGACCTGCCGGGCGACGACGGCTGGCGGCGCGCCATGCGAGGGCACCGTCGCAGCCAGATCGCGACGCTGTTCGCCGCGGCCGATCCGCCGCTGCCGGCAGGACAGGCCGAAAGGCTGGCGGTGATCGTGCCGCAGCTGATGCGCATTCCGCTGACGCTGATCGGCGAGAAGCGGCTGCGCGACGGCGTGCTGGAGGAATTGCGGCTGATGCTGAGCCGGCATCTGGAGGCCGGGGAAGGCTGACCAAGCCCTCAGCCCGAGCTGGGGTCAGTTGTCCACCCGGCCGAACGCGGGCACGTCGCCGATCACTTCGCGCTTGTCCTTGCGGCAGGCGAAGGTCTTCGCCTTTTCGTCGGCGAGCTTGCGCGCCTGGTCGTTGGCCTGCGGGTTGCCGGTGGCCAAAACCAGGCCGACGGTGCAGCCCTGATGCTCTTCCGGTTGCGCCACCTTGGCGACGACCAGCACGTCGGTCGATTTCTTCTCGTCCTGTGGGTCGCTGATCGAGCGGCGGTGGATGGCGGCGAAGGGAATGGCGACATCGCCATTGGTTTCGATGCGCCACTCGACCTTCGGGCCCGAGCCGTTGAAGGCGGTGAAGCTCTCCCAGACCGCGGTCATGTCGTCGGATGGAAAGCCGTAATAGAGAGACTCTCGCGCGTCGTCGTAGCCGATCAGCACCGGATAGCCGCGATAGCCCGCGCAGACGAGGCTCGCCCAATCGCCGTCGCCTTCCGCGGCCTGCGCATAGGTCACGCAGTCCTTCTTCCAGTCGAGATCGGTGTAGGCGCTGGAGATTTCGCCGGCCTGGGCCGTTTGGCAGAAACCGGCGAGGGCAAGCGGGATCAGAAGAGCACGCATGGCTGACAACTCCGTTCGAGTTGCCGAAAGCGTAGCTTCAATTGCTATTTCTTCAAGCTGGCTTCGATCAGGAGGTCGGCGTTGCGGGCGACGGCCGCCGCCGGTCCGCCCATGCCAAACAGCTGGCCGCTGATATAGGCGCCCTCGATGAGGAGCAGCAGCCCGTCGCCCAGCGTATCGGAATCGGGCGCGCCCATCGCGGCGGCCATGGCACGCAGGCGCCGGCGCAGCTCCACTTTGTTGTTCTCGCTCACCACCCGCGCGGGATGCCCGCGCTCGGGATATTCGACCGCCGCGTTGGTCATGCCGCAGCCGCGATAATCCGGCTTCTGGGTGCGTTTGCCGACCCGGGTCAGGAAAGCGATGATCTGCGCGCGCGGCTTGCCTGGATGCGCGTCGACGGCCTTGTCGAAGCGCTCCCAGAACTCAAGGTCGTATTTGCGCAGATAGGAGGCGGCAAGCTCGTCCTTGGACGGGAAGCTGCGGTAGAGGCTCGGCTTGGTGACGCCGGCGCGCTTGACGATCTCGTCGACGCCGATCGCCCGGATGCCCTCGCGATAAAAAAGGTCGCGCGCGACGTCCAGGATCTTATCCGCCGCCCTGGGAGCAGGGGCATCGCTCAACGACGCTTCAATTTTATTGTCCGATGGCATGCAAACAACTCGCTTGACAATGTTACTGACCGGTACGTATGTATGGCTTCATCCCATTGCAACGTACCGGTCAGTAACATGATAGCCCAGTCCCGCCCGTTTGGCCAGCGCTACGCTTTCGTCGTCGTTGCCGTCATCTTCTTCTGCCTTTTGATCGCGGCCGGGCTTCGCTCCGCGCCGTCGGTGATGATGGTGCCGCTGGAAGAAAGCTTCGGCTGGCGCCGTGACGTGACCTCCTGGGCCGCCAGCGTCGGCATCCTGCTCTACGGCCTGACCGGGCCGTTCGCCGCGGCGCTGATGGAGCGCATCGGGCTGCGCCGCACGCTGCTTGGCGCGCTAGTGGTGATGTCGGGATCGACCGCGCTCAGCCTGTTGATGACTGAGCCCTGGCATCTTTTCCTCACCTGGGGCGTGTTTTCCGGCATCGGTTCGGGCGCGGTGGCGAGCGTGCTGGGCGCCACCATCGTCAACCGCTGGTTCAAGACCAATCGCGGCCTGATGATGGGGCTGATGTCGGCCTCCAGCGCCACCGGCATGCTTATCTTCCTGCCGGTGATCGCCTCGCTGGCGCAGAGCGGCGGCTGGAAGCCGGTGGCGACCGCCGTGGCGATCGCGACGGCGGCCCTGATCCCGTTCGTCCTGCTGCTGGTGCCCGAGCGCCCCGCCTCGATCGGCCAGGTGCGCTACGGCGCCGATGCCGATGACGTGCCGCCGGTGTCGCCCGCATCGCAGGGCAATTTCCTGGCGCATACGCTGAACACGCTGCGCCGGGCTGCCGGCACCCGGGTGTTCTGGTATCTGTTCGCCACCTTCTTCGTTTGCGGTTTCACCACCAACGGCCTCGTCGGCACGCATCTCATCGCCTTCTGCGGCGATATGGGCATCGGCGAGGTGCAGGCTGCCGGACTGCTGTCGATGATGGGCATCTTCGACCTGATCGGCACCACGCTGTCCGGCTGGCTCACCGACCGCTTCGATCCGCGCAAGCTGCTCGGCGTCTATTACGCGGTGCGCGGGCTGTCGCTGATCTACCTGCCTTATTCGGGCTTCTCGGCGACCAGCCTGGTCATCTTCGCCGTGCTCTACGGGCTCGACTGGATCGCCACCGTGCCGCCGACGCTGAGGCTTGCCAACGAGGCGTTCGGCGATCGCAGCGGACCGATCGTGTTCGGCTGGATTGTCGCCGGCCACCAGGTGGGCGCCGCGGCGGCCGCCGCCTTTGGCGGCACGATGCGCGAGCTGCAGGGCAATTACGAGCTGGCGTTCCTGATTGCCGGCATGACCGGCATTGCGGCGGCGTGCATCTCGTTGCTGATCAACACCGACAGGCCGGCTTTCGAGCCGGAGGCGCAGGCGGCTTGAGGCATGTCGATACTCGGGTGAGGCCGGCCTGCAAACAGCAGTCTCCTGCGCTTCCGGTGCTCACGTACTTTGAGTACGCTCCGCTCCGGTTCTCGGAGACCGCCGTTTTCGGCTCGTCCTGACCCGAATCTCGACACGCCTCCCGGCGCAGGTTTCCCGTTCTCCACAAAGGGAGACGGGGAAAGGTGAACTGTTATCAAAACTTCATGGTTCCGAAATGCGCCTGAAACATTGAGGCGAGAGCTTGGCGGTCCCGTTCAACGCCATCCGGAGACAGCCATGAACAAGCTTTCGTTGACCCGCCGCGCTTTCGTCACCTCGGCCAGCGCCTTCGGCCTTGTCGGCGCCTCCGGTCTCGCGCTGCCATATTATTCCCGCGCCAGCCAGCGCCCGGCCTTCACGCATGGCGTCCAGTCCGGTGACGTCGACGCCACCTCCGGCATGGTGTGGACCCGCACCGACCGTCCGGCGCGCGTCATGTATGAGGTGTCGACGACCGAAAGCTTCGCCAATGCGACGCGGCTCGCGCCGCTCGACACCTCGCCGGCCAGCGACTACACGGTGAAGCGGCTGCTCACCGACCTCGCCTCGGATCAGGATATCTTCTACCGCATGGTGGCGGCCGATCTCTCCGACATCAACGCCGTCTCCGAGCCGATCGTCGGCCGCTTCCGCACCGCGCCGTCTTCGAAGCGCGATGTGCGCTTCGCCTGGTCGGGCGACACGGCCGGCCAGGGCTGGGGCATCGACGAGACCGGCATGAAGACCTATTCGACGATCGCCAAGCACACGCCGGACTTCTTCCTGCATTCCGGCGATACGATCTATGCCGACGGCGCCTTGAAGGACGAGGTCGACCTGCCCGGCGGCGGCAAGTGGAAGAACGTCGTCATGCTCGACGGCAAGCGCAAGGTCGCCGAGACGCTGGACGAGTACCGCGACCAGTGGAAGTACAACATGATGGACAAGCATGTGCTTGGCCTCTCCGCCATCTGCCCGACCTTCTACCAGTGGGACGACCACGAGGTGCTCAACAACTGGTCGGATTCCAAGGACCTGACCGCCGACGACCGTTACAAGGAAAAGTCGATCCATGTGCTGGCGGCCCGGGCGGCGCGTGCCTTCCATGAGATGACGACCATCCGCTACGAGCCGTCGGAGCCAGGCCGCGTCTACCGCAAGATTTCGCATGGGCCGCTGCTCGACGTGTTCTTCCTCGACATGCGCTCCTATCGCGGCCCGAACGGCCCCGACATGGAAGAAACGCTGACGCCGAAGTCGCGCATGATCGGCGAGGAGCAGTCCAAGTGGCTGAAGCGCGAGCTGGCCAATTCCAGGGCGATCTGGAAGGTCATCGCCGCCGACATGCCGCTCAGCCTCGTCGTCTGGGACGATGCGGCCAAGAAGGTCGGTTTCGAGGCCGTCAGCAACAACGACAATGGCGCGCCGAAGGGCCGCGAGCTCGAATTCGCCGACGTGCTGCGCTTCATCAAGAATGCCGGCATCACCAACACGGTGTGGCTGACCGCGGACGTGCATTACACCGCGGCGCATTACTACAACCCCGACAAGGCGCAGTTCCAGGATTTCAATCCGTTCTGGGAATTCGTCTCCGGCCCGATCCATGCCGGCACCTTCGGCCCCAACGACCTCGACATGACCTTCGGGCCGGAGTTGAAATTCATCAAGGCGCCGACCGCCGAACAGGGCCAGAATCTGCCGCCGTCGGCCGGGCTGCAGTTCTTCGGCCTGGTCGATATTTCGGGCGCGACCGAACAGCTCACCGTGCGGCTGATGGATCGCGACGACAACGAGCTTTACAAGGTGACGCTCGATCCGGTGCGGTCCGCGTAAGGTCCTGGAGAAAATTGGTAAGGTTGGCGGGACAGCGCCCCCCTCTGCCCTACCGGGCATCTCCCCCACAAGGGGGGAGATTGGCCGTCACCTCGACCTTCGCCAATCTCCAACGTTGCAGGAATGAGCGAGGCGCCGAAGCTGCTAATCTCCCCCCTTGTGGGGGAGATGGCCGGCAGGCCAGAGGGGGGCGCGAAGGATCGCGACGTTAGCCGCGTTATGGCAAAGGCGAAATCAATCCGGATAGCAAGCCCGCGGAACGTTCGGCCAGACCGCGGTGTCGCAGTTGGCATCCTTCTGGCGCTGCTTGAAGGCGGCGCTGACCGGGCCGGTGACGATCGGGTCGACGCCGTCGGGCGCGTCGGCGAACATCTGCTGTACGGTCCTGGCGTCGGGCGGCGTGATCGGGTCGGCTTCCCGAAGGGCGGCCGCCGACTGCGCGGCGCCTGCCGCTACAAGCACGCCAAGCGCGGCCCACACAAAAACCGGACGCAATCTGGGCATATGATCGGTCATGAACATCGAACTGTCCGGCCCCTCAAAGGTTCCGCCTTGGTTAACAGAATCATTTCACACCAAGACGTTTAAGAATCAGTGACCATCTATTTGGGGTCGTGCCTCCCCTTTCGCAATTGCGAAAAACCTTGTATGAGCCGCGCAACCGAAAAAGGCGGCGCTTTTGGGCCTGCTGCCTGCAACGTTCCCGAGACCAGAAAAATGAACCTCCGCAATATCGCGATCATCGCGCACGTCGACCATGGCAAGACCACGCTGGTCGACCAACTTCTGAAACAGTCCGGCGCCTTCCGCGACAACCAGCGCGTCGCCGAGCGCGCCATGGATTCCAACGACCTCGAAAAGGAACGCGGCATCACGATCCTGGCCAAGGCGACCTCGGTCGACTGGCACGGCACCCGCATCAACATCGTCGACACGCCCGGACACGCCGATTTCGGCGGCGAGGTCGAGCGCATCCTGTCTATGGTGGATTCGGCGATCGTGCTCGTCGACGCCGCCGAAGGCCCGATGCCGCAGACCAAGTTCGTGGTCGGCAAGGCGCTCAAGGTCGGACTGCGACCGATCGTCGTCATCAACAAGATCGACCGTCCGGACGCCCGCCACATCGAAGTGGTCAACGAGGTGTTCGACCTGTTCGCGGCGCTTGACGCCACCGACGAGCAGCTCGATTTCCCAATCCTCTATGGTTCTGGCCGTGACGGCTGGGTTTCGGAAAATCCCGAGGGCCCGAAGGACCAGGGTCTCGCCCCGCTGTTCGACCTGGTCGTCAAGCATGTGCCGGCACCGACCGTCCATCCCGGCCCGTTCCGCATGATCGGCACTATCCTCGAAGCCAACCCGTTCCTCGGCCGCATCATCACCGGCCGCATCGAGTCCGGCACGCTGAAGGCCAACCAGGCGGTCAAGGTGCTGCACCATGACGGCACGCAGATCGAGACCGGCCGCGTCTCCAAGATACTCGCCTTCCGCGGTCTCGAGCGCCAGCCGATCGACGAAGCCCAAGCGGGCGACATCGTGGCCATCGCCGGCCTGTCGAAGGGCACCGTCGCCGACACGTTCTGCGACCCGGCGGTGAGCGAGCCGCTGCATGCGCAGCCGATCGACCCGCCGACCGTCACCATGTCCTTCCTCGTCAATGATTCGCCGCTTGCCGGCACCGAGGGCGACAAGGTGACCAGCCGCGTCATCCGCGACCGCTTGCTGCGCGAGGCCGAGGGCAATGTCGCGCTGAAGATCGAGGAATCGGCGGAGAAGGACTCCTTCTTCGTCTCCGGCCGCGGCGAATTGCAGCTCGCCGTGCTGATCGAGACGATGCGCCGCGAAGGTTTCGAGCTTGCCGTGTCGCGTCCGCGCGTCGTCATGCAGAAGGGCGACGACGGCCAGCTGCTGGAGCCGGTCGAGGAAGTCGTCATCGACGTCGACGAGGAGCATGCCGGCGTCGTCGTGCAGAAGATGTCGGAACGCAAGGCCGAAATGGTCGAGCTGCGCCCGTCCGGCGGCAACCGCCAGCGCCTTGTCTTCCACGCACCGACGCGCGGCCTGATCGGCTACCAGTCCGAATTGTTGACCGACACGCGCGGCACCGCCGTGATGAACCGCCTGTTCTTCGCCTATGAGCCTTACAAGGGCGAGCTGCCCGGCCGCACCAACGGCGTGCTGATCTCCAACGAGCAGGGCGAATCGGTCGCCTATGCGATGTGGAACCTCGAAGACCGCGGCCCGATGATCATCGATCCGGGCGTCAAGGTCTACCAGGGCATGATCATCGGCGTCCATTCGCGCGACAACGACCTCGAAGTGAACGTGCTCAAGGGCAAGAAGCTCACCAACATCCGCGCCGCCGGCAAGGACGAGGCGGTGAAGCTGACGCCACCGATCCGCATGACGCTGGAGCGGGCGCTGGCCTGGATCCAGGACGACGAGCTGGTCGAGGTGACGCCGAAGACCATTCGCCTGCGCAAGCTCTATCTCGACCCGAACGAGCGCAAGCGTTTCGAAAAGGCCGCCAAGGTGATGGGCGCGGCGTAAGCTTCCAGATGAAGTTCAAAGAGGGACCCGGTGCTCCCTCTTTTCGTTTCAGCGGCACGCGGCAGACAAGATAGCGCTGCAATCCGCCTCTCCAGCCAGATCGATGCGCACCGCCAAGCCGTCGCGAACCGGCTTGCGCAAGGCTTTGGCGCCATCCGGTTCGATGGTCAGTCGCCTTCGGTCGTCCAGGGCCTGAAGCCTTGACCGCGAAAGGCCGAGTTCGTCGGCAAGCAGGCGGTCAAGCCGCAAAGGTGTCGTGCCATCGAGACGAAGGTCGAGCGCGAGCGCGACCGCGCGTCCCGGCTCGCCGTCCAGAAACTCCTTTCGGACCGTGACATCGGGAGATTCCTCGATCCGGCCAGTCCGGTCGCGCAGCGCGGCGGCATCGAAAGCAAAGCGGCGCACAAACGCCGGATCGTTGCTTTCGAGCGCCGCAAGCCGTGCCGGCTCGATCTCGCGGCGGTTTTGCCGCTCCAGGATGGTGAAGTTCCAGGCGTTGTCGCAGTCGACGCAGCGATAAATCAGCCAGACGTCGATGCGCTTGCCGTTGGCGTTGACGCGGAATTTTTCGCCGCATCGATACGGTTTGATGCCACCGCAGCGATTGCAGTTGATCAGAGGTCGAGGCGCGATTGCGGGCGCGATCGTCCAGTGGACACGCAAGGTGGACATGCCGGCAGGCCCTTCCCGTCGGGAAGTCCGTCAGGCCGGCAATGTCCGAGATGCCCCTTTTTGTTGAACATGATCTTTTCCGAAAACCGGGTACCACTTTTCGGCATCATGCTCGTGCGGGCACGGCGTGGCGAAGGCTGCGTGCGTTGGAAGTCAGGCGTCGGCGTGGGTCACACGCGGCGGCTCAGCAATGCCAAACCGGTCTCGAACCGCCGCCTGAAGAACACGTGAGATGAAGCAGACGCGCCAATGGCTGCGCCTGCGGTGCATTCAGAGGAGTTGGCGAGACCGGCGGTTACTGAGGCAAAGTGATGCTCGAAAATGGCTATCGGGGTGGGTCTTCTAACCGCATGGCGTCCAGCCGGCAAGCCGTCCGACTTTCGCCATCCCGGTGGTTGCGCTAGTCTCGTGGGCTAAAATTCTTCACCACAAGAGGTCCGCCATGCATCTCGCCTCGCTGCTGATCTTCGCCGCCGCTTTGTTCGTCGCCGCCGGCTCGCCCGGCCCGTCGATCGCAGCACTCGTGGCGCGGGTGGTCTCGAAGGGGTTCCGCGATGTCTTCCCGTTCCTGCTGGCGATGTGGATCGGTGAAGCCGTCTGGCTGTCGCTGGCGGTGTTCGGGCTCGCCGTCGTGGCGCAGACCTTCCACTACGCTTTCGTCGTCGTGAAATGGGTGGGCGTCGCCTATCTCGCCTATCTGGCGTTCAAGATGTGGACGGCGCCGGTCGAGGCGAAGGAAGGCGAGATGCCGCGCGAGGACTCGCCCTTGAAACTGTTCTTTGCCGGCATGGCGGTGACGCTCGGCAACCCGAAGATCATGATGTTCTATCTGGCGCTGCTGCCGACCATCATCGATCTTGCCTCGGTCAGCGTTGTCGGCTGGGTCGAACTGACGCTGACCATGGCTATCGTGCTGGTGGTCATCGACCTCGCCTGGGTGCTGGCCGCTTCGCAGGCGCGCCGGCTCCTGAAGAGCAAGCGCGCCATGAAGATCGCCAACCGCGTCAGTGCCACGACCATGGCGGGCGCGGCCGCGGCAATCGCGGCGCGATAGAGCGTTCACCGTTTCACGGAAACGGCGAACCCGCCCTATCTCCTTGTTTTGACGCAATTCCGGACGGAAGGCTACGGCGAAGGCGCCGAGCCTAACCGCTCACACTTCTCCTGGAATTGCTCAAGGCGCTTAAGCGCTACATCATCTCGATGATCGGCGCGATCTCGACGCTGAAGGCTGGGTCCATCAGGATCGGGCAATCCTTTGCCTTGGCGACGGCGTCGTCGATGTCCCTGGCTTCGACGATGGTGTAGCCGGCGGTCGGATTGCTGCCGCCATTGTTCTCGATCTTGCCGCTCGGCAGCACCGTCTTCGACATGCCGACCGGATTGCCGCCGTCGACCACGGCCGTGCCGAGCTTGTCGTACCAGCCGGTCCAGGCATCCATAGCCGCTTTGCGTTCGGCTTCGTCGGTCGGCATCTTCCGGAGCCGTGATAGACATAGAGAAATTTCGCCATGTTCTCCTCCCTTGTCGGCGGCGTCGAACCGGCATGCGGCCACGCCGCTTGCAATATGCGGCTGCGCCGCAGTCCTGGATATGCGGCTACGCCGCAATCCTGATCATCGGACCAAATGGCGGGATGGGCAACGAAAAATTCGATATTGCTAATGTAAAGCCGCGGCCGCTACCGCGCCATGGCGTGGTATTCGGGGTTGGGCCGCATGTCGACCGCGGCGGCCACCCGGTTCGACATGTTGAAGAAGGCGGCGGTCGAGGCGATGTCCCAGATATCGCGATCGGTGAAGCCGGCTTGTCGCAAGGCCGCGCGGTCGGCCTCGACGATCGTGGCCGGCTCCTCGGTCAGCTTGACCGCGAATTCGAGCATCGCTGTCTGTTTCGGCGACAGCTCGGCGGCGCGGAAATTCATCACCATCATCTCGCCGAGCGCCGGTTCGCCCGACAGCTGGCGCACTGCCGCGCCGTGCGCGGTCAGGCAATAGAAGCAGTGGTTGATCGAGGAGACGACCACGGCGATCATCTCGCGCTCCAGCTTCGAAAGACCGGAATCGCCCAGCATCAGATCGTTGTACATGTCGGTGAAGGCGCGCAGCTTCTTCTCGTCGAAGGCGTAGGCGGTGAGCACGTTGGGTACGAGGCCGAGCTTCTCCCGGCATTTGTCGAAATAGGCTTTCGTGGCCTCGCTGAGCTCCGCCTGGACAAGGTCGAGCGCGGTTATTTTGCCGGTCATGGTCGTTCTCCTCGCGCGGCGATGGCGTCGGTTCGAATTTTTTAAAGCGTCGTCAAACCTTTGTCGCCAAACCGCAGTCATCTGGCTACCATAGTCGCAAAAGCATGCCACGGGAGGCAATAAGCGTCATGGCCAGCGTGAAATCCAAGCCGAAGAAGAAAGCCGCCGCCGCGAAAACGGAGGAGAAACCCGCAAGGCTTGCCGACTATCTGCTGGCACGGGCGCCCGCCGAGGACATCGCGTCCTATGACGTGACCGACCTCGAACGCGCCGGCGAGCTCGCCGCGCAAGCGGTCGCCAGCCACCGGAAAGGCGAAAGCGTCGTCGCCGTCGAGGCCGATTCGGGCGTCGCCTGCGACGGCCGGCCAGTCACGGTGATCACCGTCGTCAACGACAACATGCCGTTCCTGTTCGATTCCATCCTCGGCGAGATCACCGAGATCAGCGGCGAGCCGACGTTGGTTACCCATCCGATCGTCACCGTCCGCCACGGCAAGGATGGTGTGGTCGAGGTGCTTGGCGATGGCGGCAAGGAGGATGACGACAGGCTGAGTGTCGTCCATGTCCACATTCCAAGGCTGAACGCCGAGCAGGCCAAGAGCCTCACCGAGCGGCTGCGCAAGATGCTTTCGCAGGTCCGGGCGGCCGTCGCCGACTGGAAGCGCATGCTCGCCCGCCTCGACCAGGCGATTTCCGAATTCCGCTATTCGGCGGTGCCGCTCGACAAGAAGAGCGTCGCCGAGGCGATCGCCTTCCTCGAATGGCTGCGCGACGACAATTTCACCTTCCTCGGCATGCGCGAGTTCAAATATACCGGCGGCGAGGAAAGCGGCTCGCTGGAGCGCGCCGAAAAGCCTGGGCTCGGCATCCTTTCGGATCCCGATGTGCTGGTGTTGAGGCGCGGCACCGAGGCGGTGACGACGACGCCGGAGATCCGCGCCTTCCTGCACGGGCCGGAGCCGCTGATCGTCACCAAGGCCAACGCCAAGTCGTCGGTGCATCGCCGCATCTATCTCGACTACATCGGCATCAAGACCTACACGGCGAAAGGCGCGCTCGCGGGCGAGCTGCGCATCGTCGGCCTGTTCACCTCGACCGCCTACACGCGCTCGGTGATGAAGATCCCCTATCTGCGCTCCAAGGCCGAGACCGTGATCTCGAAATCCGGTTTCGATCCGCACGATCATTCCGGCAAGGCGCTGATCAACATCCTGGAGAGCTATCCGCGCGACGAGCTGTTCCAGGTTCCCATTCCCATCCTGCGCAAGCACGCGGTCGCCATACTCGGGCTGATCGAGCGGCCGCGCGTGCGGGCGCTGGTGCGCGTCGACCAGTTCGATCGCTTCGTCTCGATCATCGTTTTCGTGCCGCGCGACCGCTACGACAGCGTCGTGCGCGAGAAGGTCGGCACCTATCTCAAGACGGCGTTCGAAGGCCGGTTGTCGGCCTATTACCCGGCCTTTCCGGAAGGCGGACTGGCGCGCGTGCATTTCATCATCGGCCGTTCCGGCGGCAAGACGCCGAAGGTCGAGCAGTCGACGATCGAGGCGGCGATCCGCGACATCGTGCGCACCTGGGAGGACGCGCTCTCCGAAGCCGCGGAAGCCGCCGGCAGCGATCCGGCGCTGAAGGCGATCGCGGCGCGGTTCCCCGAAAGCTACCGCGACTCCTTCTCGGCCGCCGTGGCGTTGGCCGATGCCGGGCGCATCGCGAAGATCAGCGCCGTCAATCCGATCGCCATCGACTATTACCGCCATGCCGACCAGAAGCCGCAACAGGCGGCTCTGAAAATCTATCATTTCGGCAGCCCGGTGGCGCTGTCGCGGCGCGTGCCGGTGCTGGAAAACATCGGCTTCCGCGTCATCAGCGAGCGCACTTTCGAGGTCGGCGACGATCCGGCCGACCGGGTGTTCATCCACGACATGGAGCTGGAGAACAGCTACGGCGCGCGAATAGACCTTGCCGATGGCGGCGCGCTGTTCGAGGACGCGTTCCTGTCGGTCTGGCGTGGCGATGTCGACAATGACGGCTATAACGGCCTGGCCCAGACCGCCGGCCTGTGGTCGGGCGAGATCACCATATTGCGCGCCTATGGCCGCTATCTGCAGCAGGCCGGTATTCCGCAGAGCCAGGATTTCATCGCCGCGGCACTCAACCGCTATCCGGAGATCGCGCGCGGCCTGCATGCGCTGTTCGTCGCCCGGCTCGGGCCGGCGGCGGAGGGCGATGGCGATGGCGCGGTTGCCGCCAAGCACCTCAAGGCCAAGATCAAGGACGCGCTGGAGGAGGTGCCCAATATCGATGACGACACGATCATCCGCCGCTATCTGAACCTCATCGAAGCCTCGCTGCGCACCAATCATTTCGTAGCCGATACGAAAGAGAAAGGGCAGTCGCTGGCGATCAAGCTCGACTCCCAGGCGGTTGAGGGCCTGCCGGCGCCGCGGCCATGGCGCGAAATCTTCGTCTACGGCTCCGAGGTCGAGGGCGTGCATCTGCGCTTCGGTCCGGTGGCGCGAGGCGGCCTGCGCTGGTCGGATCGCGCCCAGGACTATCGCACCGAGGTGCTGGGCCTGGTGAAGGCGCAGCAGGTGAAGAACGCGGTCATCGTGCCGGTCGGCGCCAAGGGCGGCTTCTACCCGAAGAAGCTGCCGATGAGCGCCGGGCGCGACGCGATCTTCGAGGCCGGGACTTCGGCCTACAAGAATTTCGTCTCCAGCCTGCTCTCGATCACCGACAATATCGGCGTCGACGGCGTCATCCCGCCGGCCGGCGTGGTGCGGCGCGATCCTGACGATCCCTATTTCGTCGTCGCCGCCGACAAAGGCACCGCGACCTTCTCCGATACCGCCAACGCCATTTCCGAAAAACACCACTTCTGGCTGGACGATGCTTTCGCCAGCGGCGGTTCGGCCGGCTACGACCACAAGAAGATGGGCATCACCGCCAAGGGCGCCTGGGAAGCGGTGAAGCGGCATTTCCGCGAGATCAACCGCGACATCCAGACCTCGCCCTTCACCGTGGTGGGCGTCGGCGACATGTCGGGCGACGTGTTCGGCAACGGCATGCTGTTGTCGCCGCAGACCAGGCTGATCGCCGCCTTCGACCATCGCGACATCTTCATCGACCCCGATCCGGACATGGCCGCATCGATGGCCGAGCGGGTGCGCATGTTCGCGCTGCCGCGCTCGTCCTGGCAGGACTACGACAAGTCGAAGCTGTCGGAAGGCGGCGTCATTGTCTCGCGCAACCAGAAATCGATCACGCTGCCGCCGGCGGCGGCTGCCGCGATCGGCCTCGCCAAGACGACGGCGACGCCGGTCGAGATCATGAACGCCATCCTCAAGGCGCCGGTCGACCTTCTGTGGTTCGGCGGCATCGGCACTTATGTGCGGGCTTCAGGCGAGAGCAACCAAGATGTCGGCGACCGGGCAAACGACGCCGTCCGCGTCACCGCGCTCGATGTCCGGGCGAAAGTCATCGGCGAGGGCGCCAATCTCGGCGTCACGCAGCGGGCGCGCATCGAGTTCGGCCTGAATGGCGGCCGCTGCAATTCGGACGCCATCGACAATTCGGGCGGCGTCAACTGCTCCGACGTCGAGGTCAACATCAAGATCGCGCTGGCTTCCGCCATGCGCAAGGGCTCGCTGACGCGGCCGGCGCGCAACAAGCTGCTCGCCGAGATGACCGACGAGGTGGGCGCGCTGGTGCTCTCCAACAACTACCAGCAGACGCTGGCGCTCTCGCTGGCGCGCAAGCGCGGCCTCGCCGACATCGCGCACCAGGCCCGTTTCATGACGGCGCTGGAATCGCGCGGCCTGCTCGACCGCGTGGTCGAGACGCTGCCTTCGCCGGCGGCGCTTGCCGAACGCGAGGCGCGCGGCGAGCCGCTGACCAGGGCCGAGCTCGGCGTGCTGCTCGCCTATGCCAAGATCGTGCTGTTCTCCGACATCGTCGCCAGCGACGTGCCGGACGAGCAACATTTCGACCGCGACCTGATGGGCTATTTCCCGGAACGCATGGCGAGGAAATTCGCCGGTGAGATCCGCGACCACCGGCTGCGGCGCGAGATCATCGCGCGCGTCGTCGCCAACGATCTGGTCAATCGCGGCGGGCCGTCCTTCGTCAACCGGCTGCAGGAAGCGACCGGCCGCACGGCGGCCGATGTCGTGCGCACCTTCGCGGTGATCCGCGACGGCTTCGCGCTGCCGGCGCTCTACAAGGAGATCGACGCGCTCGATAACCAGATCGACGGCCAGATCCAGCTCGATCTCTATCAGTCGGTCAGCCGGCTTATCTTTGTGACCAGCGGCTGGTCCCTGAAGAACGAAGCGGGTTCCGCGCCGCTGGGGCAGCGCATCGCCGAATTGCAGGACGCGTGCAAGGCGCTCGAACCGAAGCTGGCGTCGCTGCTGCCGGCCTTCTCGCGCGAGCGTATCGAGGAGCGGCGACATGGCCTGTTCAAGGGCGGCGCGCCGGAAAAACTCGCCGGGCAGCTCGCCCTGGCCGAAGTGGCCGAGCTGATCCCGGATGTCGCGCTCACCGCGCGCACGGCCAATGCCGACATCGTCAGCGCGGCCAAGGCGTTCTTCGCCGTCAGCGATGCTTTCCGCATCCCGCGCGTCGAGGAGGCCGCGCGCTCGATCATGCCGCCCGACTATTACGACCAGCTGGCGCTGTCGCGCGCGACCGACACGATCGGCGTGGCGCGGCGCGGCATCGCGGTGGCGGCGCTCACCGCGCACGGCACGGCGGCGGATCCGGTCGGGGCATGGCTCGAGGCCGGCGGCGAACGCGTCGCGCGCATCCGCGAGCGGCTGCAGGCGCTGACCGAAGGCGGCGACATCACCGTGTCGCGGCTCTCGGTGGCGTCGGGCCTGATGAGCGACCTGACGGGGATGTGAAGTTCCTCGCCCCTGCCAAAGCGGCTGGTCTTTGGCGATAGCGCGCATGGCAGCTTGGCGCTTGCGTTATCCTATGCTGCGCTGGTCGACCCCCACTCCGTCTCGGCTTCGCCGAGCCACCTCTCCCCCGATCGACGGGGTAGAGGAGGGCGCCAAGCTTTTTGCCGTCAATGCTCGTCCAGCAACGCTCCCTTCCTTTCCCTCCGGAGGGGGGAAAGGTGGCGCTGCGAAGCAGCGACGGATTGGGGGAACCACCTGGCAATCAAGCCTCGGCCTGATCGGTCACGCCAGAAGATGCGTGCATCGCGTAGCCGCCTTCGTGGGGCGAGGAATTGGCGCCTGCTTGTTCATTTGCATCACTGCCTGAAAACATGCAGACATGGCGTCCGACGCGAGCGGTGCCAGGGGAATCAGCATGGTGGCGGTAGAGACAGTGCAGCGGGCATCGGGGCGCGGCATCTGGGGCTGGATGTTCTTCGACTGGGCGGCGCAGCCTTTCTTCACCGTCGTCACCACCTTCATCTTCGGGCCCTATTTCGTCTCGCGCATGGCGAGCGATCCGACCGCCGGGCAGGCCGCCTGGGGCTATGGCATTGCCGCCGCGGGCCTGGTCATCGCGGTGCTCTCCCCGGTGCTCGGCTCGATCGCCGACCAGACCGGGCCGCGCAAGCCGTGGATCGCCTTCTTCGCGACGATCAAGATCGTCAGCCTCAGCCTGCTGTGGTTCGCCGCACCCGGCTCGAATCTCTTCCTGGTCGTGCTCTTGTTCTCGCTGGCTTCGGTGGCGGCCGAATTCTCCACCGTGTTCAACGATTCCATGATGCCGCGGCTGGTGCCGAAGGAAGAGATCGGCCGGATATCCAACATGGCCTGGGGGCTCGGCTATCTCGGCGGCATGATCGCGCTGATCTTCGTGGTGCTGTTCCTGGCGGGCAATCTCGAAACCGGCAAGACGCTCATCGGCCTCGATCCATTGTTCGGACTCGATCCGAAGCTCGGGGAGGACGCGCGCTTCACCGGGCCGATGTCCGCCGGCTGGTATTTCCTGTTCATCCTGCCGATGTTCTTCTTCACGCCGGACGCCAGCAAGGGAATCCCGATCGGCCCGGCGGTGCGCGAGGGCCTGTCCGAGTTGAAGTCTACTCTGGTGGAAGTGCGCCAGCGCAGCGGCATCCTGCGCTTCCTGCTGGCGCGCATGATCTATCAGGACGGCGTCAATGCGCTGCTCGCGCTCGGCGGCACCTTCGCGGCCGGCATGTTCCGCTGGTCGATCACCGAGATCGGCCTGTTCGGCATCATCCTCAACGTCGTCGCCATCTTCGGCTGCTGGATCGCCGCGCGGCTCGATACCGCGCTCGGCTCGAAGCACGTGGTGATGATCGCGCTGGTGATGCTGTCGGTCGCCACGATCGGCGTCGTCTCGACCGGTCCGGGCTTCACGCTGCTCGGCCTGATCCCGCTGTCGACCGCGGATTCCGGCGGCCTGTTCGGCACCGCGGCCGAAAAGGCCTATATCCTCTATGGCCTGCTGATCGGGCTCGCTTTCGGGCCGGTGCAGGCATCGTCGCGTTCCTACATGGCGCGCAGCGTGACTGCCGCCGAGTCGGGCCGCTATTTCGGCATCTACGCGCTGGCGGGACGCGCGACCAGCTTCCTGGCGCCGTTCATGGTGGCGACCATCACCACGATGAGCGATTCACCACGGCTCGGCATGGCGGCGATCATCCTGTTCCTCGGCGTCGGCATGGCGATCCTGGTGGGGACGCCCTATCCGGCGGACAAGCCGAAAGAGATGCTTCGATAATTCTACTCCGCTGGCCGCTTGCCGCGGTTTTCTGCGCTCCGGTGCTCACGGACCTGAATGTCCGCTCCGCTCGGTTCTCGAAAACCGCACCAATCGACTCAGCGGAGCGAATTCTTGAAGCATCTCCGCGCTGAGCATCAATGCCGGAAGTGCCGTACGCCTGTGAACACCATGGCGATGCCGTGCTCGTCGGCGGCGGCGATGACGTCCTCGTCGCGCATCGAGCCGCCGGGCTGGATGACGGCCGTGGCGCCGGCCTCGATCGCCGAGAGAAGGCCGTCGGCGAAGGGGAAGAAAGCGTCGGAGGCAACGACGGAGCCCTTGGTCAGCGGTTCGGCGAGGTCGGCGGCTTCCGCCGCGTCGAGCGCCTTGCGGGCGGCGATGCGCGAGGAATCGACGCGGCTCATCTGGCCAGCACCGATGCCGACCGTGGCGCCGTCCTTGGCATAGACGATGGCGTTCGACTTGACGTGCTTGGCGATGCGGAAGGCGAACTTGAGGTCTGCCAGTTCGGCCGGCGTCGGCGCGCGCTTCGTCACCACCTTCAGCTCGAGATCGTCGACCACGGCGTTGTCGCGGCTTTGCACCAGCAGCCCGCCCGCGACGGACTTGACCATCGTACCGGCGGCGCGCGGATCGGGCAGGCCGCCGGTGACCAGCAGGCGCAGGTTCTTCTTCGCGGCGACGATCGCGGCTGCCTCGTCGGTCGCGTTGGGCGCGATGATGACCTCGGTGAAGGTTTTCACGATCTCCTGCGCCGCCTCGGCGTCGAGGATGCGGTTCATGGAGACGATGCCGCCAAAGGCCGAGACCGGATCGCAGGCCAGCGCCTTGGCATAGGCCGCCTTGAGCGTTTCACCCTCGGCGACACCGCAAGGGTTGGCGTGCTTGATGATGGCGATCGCCGCCGAGCGGGCGGGATCGAACTCGCCGACCAGCTCGAAGGCCGCGTCGGTGTCGTTGATGTTGTTGTAGGAGAGCTGCTTGCCCTGCAGCTGCTTTGCCGTCGCCACACCCGGCCGTTTGTCGCCCGACAAGTAGAAGCCCGCGTTCTGGTGCGGGTTCTCGCCGTAGCGCATCACCTGGTCGAGACGGCCGCCGAAGGCGCGCCAGGTCGGGTGCTCGATCTGCAGCGCCTCGGCGAACCAGCCGGAGATCGCGGCGTCATAGGTGGCGGTGCGGGCAAAGGCCTTGGCCGCAAGCATCTTGCGGAAGTCGAGCGACAGCGAGCCGAGATTCATCTCCAGCGCGTTGACGACGGGCGCATAGTCGGCCGGATCGGTGACGATGGCGACATAGGCGTGGTTCTTGGCCGAGGCGCGGATCATCGCCGGTCCACCAATGTCGATGTTCTCGACGATCGAGGCATAGCCGGCGCCGGAGTGGCGGACCTCTTCAAACGGGTAGAGGTTCGAGACGACAAGGTCGATCGGCTCGATGCGATGGTCGCGCATGGCCTTGGCATGCTCGGCATCGTCGCGGATGCCGAGCAGCGCGCCATGCACCGACGGATGCAAGGTCTTCACCCGGCCGTCCATGATCTCGGGAAAGCCGGTGAGCTCGGAAACGTCGCGCACAGCCAGGCCCGCCTCGGCGATGGCCTTCGCCGTGCCGCCCGTCGAAACCAGCTCGACGCCGGCGGCGGCGAGCGCCTTGGCAAAGTCGATGAGCCCGGTCTTGTCGAAGACGGAAAGCAGCGCACGGCGCACCGGAACGAGATCGGGCGCCGGAATGTTTTTCGTGGGCACGGCCATGGGCGGGCGGCCTTTCAGAGCTGTTGGACGGGACGTTGGCCGGCCCTAGCATATGAGCCCCGGAAATCAAGTGAGTCTCGGAAATCAAGCGCGCGGCCGGATTTGTCGGGAATTCAGTTGTTCTCGGGATGGCCCGCAATGCCGGTGCGGGTCAGCTGCCAGTGGACTTCGGCAACCTCCGAGGCCTTGAAGGAGAGCACGATCTGCCGGCTGCGGCGCGGGCCGCTCAGTCCGGCGAAGTAGATCGATTCCTCGACCTCCGGCACCACTTCGGCGCAGGTGAAGACCCAGGTGTCGCCCTGCGCGGCTGCGAGCGTCAGGCGGTCGTGGTCGTCCTGCAGCAGGCTGATGTCGGGGTGGACGTGGAAGCGCACCGTGACGAAGTCGCGGCCGTTGTTGCGGATCGCGGCATTGCCCGGGCGCAGGAAACGGTCGCGGCCGGCAAGCACGTTGCCGTTCGTGGTCAGCTTCAGCTCGCGCTCATGCAGGAAACCGAATTGCTGGGCATAGCCGTCGTGGCGGGCGACGAAGCCGTGCACGCCCTTCTGGTCGAGGCGCTTGCAGGGCACGTGCTGCGGGCCGCCGATCAGCGGCGAGCCCAGCAGGTCGCTGACGCGCAGCGAATGGCTGAAGCGCGCCGACGAGGTGTCGTTGAGCGTAGCGGTCGAATGCGCGGCGGTGGCGCGCGCCAGCGGCCGGAATTCCGGGGCGCCGTAGGTGTCGATGCCGGCATTGACGATGAAGTGCTGGCGCCCAGAGGAGAGTTCGAAGGCGAGGCAGCCGGCGTGCGCGGCGTTGGAGACGTCGACCGGCGGCGGCAGGCCGGTGTCGGCGATCACCGTCACGCCGCCCATCGACAGGCGCTCGTAGCCGGAGTGCGGCGCGTGCAGCAGCGGCGCGCCCGCCGTGTCGTCATGGCGCATGATGGTGGCGATGCGGTCGTGGATGGTGGCGCCCATGCCGTTGAAGCGGGCGAGACTGCCGTCCTGGTGGCGAAAGAAACGCAGCGCCGGCAACATGCGGTCGATGGCGCCGATCAAGGCCGACGGCGGCGCCTCGGCCTGGTTGGCATAGGTCTGGCGCAACGGCAGAAGGTCGGCCAGCAGCTCCAGCACCGCCATCGGCTTGCGCGAGATATGGCCGCCATCGGGCAGGATCTGATGTTCCAGCTCCTCGGCCAGGTTGCGTGTCGCGGCGCGCAGCGCCGAGGCCGGCGCCGGCAGAGACAGCGCGGCGAAGGCAAGCGCGATGCGGGCGCGCAGCCTGGCCTCGCCATCCGGCATCTCGCGCGCCATCGAGCGGAGATAGCGGATCTGCACGGCGAGCGATTTCAGGAAGGCGCGATAGAAGGGGAATTCGGCGCCTTGAAGCACCACCGAGGAATGCTGCAGCCAGGCGATCACCCGTTTGGCCGTCGTGCCCGGCTCCCAGGCGATGCCGGAGATCTGGTTGCCGTGCATGGCGATCCAGTCGGTGACGAGCGCCCTGGCGTTGGCGGCGGCAAGCTCGGTGCCGGTGGCGCGCATGTGGCGCAGCCAGCGGAAGCCATGCAGCGATTTCTGCCAGCCGCGGTTGGGCACGTCGAGCTGGAAGGGCGATGTGCCGCCGGTCTCGACCAGATGGCCGGACAGCGGGTAGCGGCCGTAATAGATCTCCAGCGCGATCTGCGGATCGGCGAGCCGCAGATCCGGCGGCGCGATCAGGACACGTTCGGGCGTGCGGCCGGAATAGCGCCAGCGATAGACCGGGCCGGCGCGGAGGCGCCGGCGCGTTTTGCGCCAGAACTCCCTCGCGACAAGCGTCCATAGACGCGTCGTGCTGCCGGCAACAAGTGCCAATAGCCCTCCTGATGTCCCCATAACCCGAGCACAAGCTTATGCGATTCAAGAACTTATGCGAAGGCGGATTTCGCCGAAGTGAACCAATTCACGCGGCCGCGGCCGGGTCTTCCCTAAAAAAGTCAGCAAGTTTTATGAGATAACGTTTCAATCGGTCCGTCTCATCCGCGCGGCAAAGAAGCCGTCCAAGCCCGAAATCCCGGGCGATTCCAGCGCGAGGTCCGCGGGCGTGGTGCGCAGCGTGCCCTCCGGCGTCAGGAATGGGTCGATATCGGCAATTTCGCCAGGCCGGATCGGATCGGCGCCCACGCCGGGGTTCCCGGCGAGGAAATCGCGATAGAGCTCCTCGCCTTCGATCGGGTCGAGCGAGCAGTTGGAAAAGACGATGCGGCCGCCGGGCCTGACGAGACCGACGGCATGGGCAAGCAGCCGGCGCTGGAGATCGGCGAGCTTTTCGACATCCGCCATGGTCTTGGTCCAGGGCACGTCGGGATGGCGGCGCACCGTGCCGGTCGAGGAGCAGGGCGCGTCGAGCAGCACGGCGTCGAACAATTGCGCCGGCCGGCAATCCAGAAGGTCGGTCTGGACGAGTTCGGCGATCAGGCCGAGGCGGTCGAGATTCTGCTTCAGCCGCGCCAGCCGGTTCTTCGAGGTGTCGACCGCGGTCACCTCGGCGCCGGCCAGGATAAGCTGCGCCGTCTTGCCGCCGGGCGCGGCGCACAGGTCGGCGACGCGCTGTCCGCGGATGTCGCCGAACAGGCGCGCCGGCAGGCTTGCCGCGGTATCCTGCACCCACCATGCACCGTCGGCGAAACCGGGCAGGTCGATGACATTGGCGGAGAGCTTTTCGACACGCACCGTGCCGGTCGGCAGCACGATGCCGCCCAGGCGCTCGGCCCAGAGCGCCGGATCGGCCTTGACCGTGAAATCGACTGGCGCCTCATGACGATGCGCGGCAAGAATGGCGCGCGCCCTGTCGGCTCCGTAGGCGGCGGTCAGCCGCTGCGAAAACCATTGCGGCGCCTCGCTGGTCGCAGCGAGCGCCGGGGCAAGCTCGGCCTCCTTGGCGCGCGCCAGCGAGCGCAGCACCCCGTTGACGAGGCCGGAGAAGCGCAGTGTTCGCGGATCGGACTTGGCGTGGGTCACGGCTAGGTCGACGGCGGCGCTGTCGGGAACATCGAGGAACAGGATCTGCGCGGCGGCGACGGTGAGGATATGCGAGAGCGCGGTGGCGTTGGCCGGCAGCGGCTTTTCCAGCCGCCTGGCCAGCAGCCCGGCAATGGTCATGCGATAGCGCAGCGCGGTGACCAGGATGGCGCGTACCAGCGCCCGGTCGCGGCCGTCCAGCGCCCTGTATTGCGGGTGGCCGTGCTCGTTGTCGGTCAGGCCATCGAGCGGCGTATGCGCGTCGATGACGGCGGCAAGCAGGCGCGCGGCCGCCTTGCGCGCGGCAAGGCCGGCGACGTTCTCGTCGCCATTCTTGTGTTGCGGATTGCCTGGCTGTCCGCGCCTCGGCGGCGTCACGACCAGGGACCCTTCGGCCGGGCATTGCGCGGTCCGGTCGGGTTGCGGCCCCAGGGATTGGGCTTCGGCGGCGCCGGCTCAGCCTCTGGGGCCGCGTCTGCCGGCTTGCCCCACGGCCCCGCCGACGGCTCCTCGGGCTGGATGGGTGGCGCGGAAGCCTTGCGCCGATTGGCCGGCGCGGCGCCACCCATCGCGCGCGCCATCTCCTGCAGGGCAGCGATGCGGTTCTCCGTGTTCGGATGGGTCGAGAACAGATTGTCCATGCGCTCGCCGTGAAGCGGGTTGATGATGAAAAGATGCGCCATAGCCGGGTTGCGCTCGGCGTCCGGATTGGGAATCTGTTCGGCACCGCGCGCGATCTTGTTGAGCGCCGAAGCAAGCCATAGCGGGTGACCGCAGATCTCGGCGCCGCGCCGGTCGGCTTCGTATTCGCGCGTGCGGCTCACCGCCATCTGCACGATCATGGCGGCGAAGGGCGCGACGATCATCGCCACAAGCACGCCGACGAAGCCGAACGGGTTGTTGTTCTCCCGGCTGCCGCCGAGGAAGAAGGCGAAATTGCCGAGCATCGAGATGGCGCCGGCGAGCGTCGCCACGATCGTCATGGTCAGCGTGTCGCGATGCTGCACATGCGCAAGCTCGTGCGCCATCACCGCCGCGACCTCTTCATGGGAGAGCCGCTCGAGCAGGCCCGTGGACGCCGCCACCGCGGCATTCTCGGGGTTGCGGCCGGTGGCGAAGGCGTTGGGCTGCGGGTTGTCGATCAGATAGGTCTTCGGCATGGGCAGCCCGGCCTGCTTGGCCAGCGCCTGGACGATCGCGTAATATTCCGGCGCGTTCTTCTCGTCGACCTCGACGGCGCGGTTCATCGACAGCACCATCTTGTCGGCGTTCCAATAGCTGAACAGATTGGTGCCGGCGGCGATCAGAAGCGCGATGACCATGCCGCCCGGGCCGCCGATCAGATAACCGACGCCCATGAACAGCGCCGTCATTGCGGCGAGAAGCATGGTGGTGCGAAGCGTGTTCATCGTTTCATCCGTCTGACGTGATGTCGGAGAGGGCCAGAGCATCGGACCGAAAAGTGAATCCGGTTTTCGGAGTATTCCGATGCTCACCAATAGGGGTCGATCCTTCTGGTATCATGGCTATATGATGGGAGAGGCCGGTCTTCGTTTCAATCGGCGGGAGTATCGCATGACCGAAGAGCCAAGCAAAACCGGAGCAGTTGCAACGACCGAAGAGCTGCAAAAAGCGCCGACGCCCGAAGCGCAGCGGGCGTTAGCAGAGGCTGAAGCGCGTCGTCAAAAGTATCGAGCGGCGGAAGCGCAGTTGCCGAAGGAAATCGGCGGCCGCGGCGGCAAGGAACCTGGCCGCTACGGCGACTGGGAAGTCAAGGGTCTCACCAGCGACTTTTAAGCAACGGCACGCTCGGGCGCGAAGGCGATCCAGCCATTGTCGTCCGTCGCGATGGCGATTTCGTCGTAGGAACGGATTGTCGGGTGCGACGTGACGAGCGGGTGGACATGCGTGGCGCTGATCACCATCACCGAGGCGCCGGAAGCCTCGCCCGCCGCTATGCCCGCCGGCGCATCCTCGAAGACCAGGCAGTCGCGCGCCTCGACGCCGAGACGCCTTGCCGCCAGAAGGAAGCAGTCCGGCGCCGGCTTGCCATGGGTGACGTCTTCGGCGGTCACCATCATGGCGGGAACCGGGATGCCGGCCGCCTTGATGCGCAGCAGCGCCAGCTCGCGCGGCGCCGAGGTGACGATCGCCCAGCGCTCCGGCGGCAGCGATTGCAAAAACGCAACGGCGCCGGGGATCGGGACGATGCCTTCGAGGTCATCCGCCTCGGCCTTGAGCAGCAAATCCGCCTCCGCCAGCGGATCGACATCCGGAAGCCTCAGCGCGGCGATCGTCTCGCGCGCGCGCCTGCCATGGATCGTGGGCAGGAAAGCCGCCACATCGAGGCCATGCCTGTTTGCCCATGCCGTCCACACCCGTTCCGCCGCGGCGATCGAGTTGAGCACCGTGCCGTCCATGTCGAACAGGAAGGCGGCGAATTTTGAGCCTGCAAACATCGGATGTCCTGGAGAATCGTTTTCGGGGAGGGGCGAAACGCGAAGCGCAGTTTAGACCGGGCAGGACCGCCTGAGAAGGGAGCAGGTCAGCGTTGATAGAACGCTGACCTGCTCTCACTTTTTGCTTTTACGCAATTGCGGACGGAAGGCTACGGCGAAGTCGCAGAGCCCAACCGCTGCGCACTTTCCTGAATTGCTCCAGATGCCGCCATTTCGACTCGGCGCCGGAACCAGCCCCGGCTCGCGGCGTTGAACAGGCAGTCTTTCCAAAATCACCAAGGGGGGCATGCGATGCTGATCCGGCTCGGCTATGAAATCGCCATCGAATGCGCGGCGGTGACGCCGATCATCTCGCTTCTCGACATTCATGCCGAACGGCATGCCGACATCAAGCGGCAGACGCGGGTTCTGACCTCGCCCTCGGTGCCGACCCGGACCTATCGCGACCGCCACGGCAATATCTGCCGTCGCTTCACGGCGCCCGCCGGAAGCTTCCGCATCCTCTACGATGCGGCGATCGAGGACAGCGGCGAGACCGACGAAGTCAATACATTGGCGCGCGAAACGCCGGTCGCGGAACTGCCTGACGACGTGCTGGTCTATCTGCTCGGCAGCCGCTACTGCGAGACCGACCACCTCAGCGACATCGCCTGGCAGCTTTTCGGCCATTTGCCGCCTGGCTGGGCGCGGGTGCAGGCGATCGTCGATTATGTCAACAGCAGGCTTTCCTTCGGCTACGGCTATGCGCGCGCCACGCGCACGGCGGCCCAGGCGCATGAGGAGCGCGTCGGCGTGTGCCGCGACTTCGCGCATCTGGCGATCGCGCTTTGCCGATGCATCAACATTCCGGCCCGCTACGTGAACGGCTATCTCGGCGATATCGGCGTGCCGGCCGATCCGGCACCAATGGACTTCTCGGCCTGGATGGAAGTTTTTCTCGACGGCAAATGGTATACGTTCGATCCGCGCCACAACTGTCCGCGCATCGGCCGCGTCGTCATTGCGCGCGGCCGCGATGCCACCGACGTGCCGCTGCTGCACAGTTTCGGTCCGCATCAGCTCAGCCTGTTCAAGGTCTGGACCTACGAGCAGGAAGGCAACCGCTTCAATCCTCCGCATCATGGCATCGATCGGACGGTCAGCGCGCAGATGCTCCTTTGATATTCATACCGGCCTGAAACTCTATCTCAACAGACCCTGCGCTGCGCCTGTTTCATGGCTGCCGCTGACCCGCTTCGGCACAGTTCGATTGTGCCGAAGAGAGAACGACCGCGACAGCCTTCGAGATCATGGTAAGCACTTCATGAAGGTCGCTTGGCCAGCGTATTTTCGTTTACTTCCCGTTCACTCTGGTAGTTGCCGAAACCCAGCAAAAACAATTGATTAACCTGCCGTTAAGCGTCTTTCGGCGGCCGACGGCCGGGTCTGGCCGAAATCCTGCAGCGCCTTTGTCATGCGGCACGGGTGCCGCAAGAGTGGAGGCGGAAGAGATGCGGCAGTTCAGAGGTGTCGTTCGTGGGGTGGACGACTTTACGCGCAATCGCGAAGGCAATTTCGCGGTTCTGTTCGGAGCTGCTGCATCGGTCCTCGCGCTGGGGGTGGGATTCGCGGTCAATATCTCGCAGCTCTACAACGCCAGATCGAGCCTGCAGGGCGTCGTCGACGCCGCTGTGACCTCGACGGCCCGCGATCTCACCCTCGGCGTCATCACCGAAGCCGACGCCAACAAGACGGTGCAGGCGTTCCTCGACGCCAACAGCGCGGCCGGCATCCTGCAGGCCAACCGGATCGTGCTGGACAAACTCACCGTCGACAGGACGGCCAGCACGGTGAAGGCGGATGTGCACACCGATCTCGGCCTCTATTTCCCCCTGTTCAGCATCGGCGACATGCAACGGGTGACGTCCTCGACCACGGCGCTCTATTCGGACAAGACGGTCGAGGTGGCGATGATGCTCGACGTCACCGGTTCGATGGCGGGCCAGAAGATCAAGGACCTGAGAACCGCGGCGAGCAACGCGGTCAATTCCTTCCTCACCGGCCAGAACGCCGCCAATCCGCGGGTGCGGGTGGCGATCGTGCCTTATGCCAATTCGGTCAATGTCGGCTCGCTCGCCGCAAGCACGGTCTTTGTCGAGACCAAGGCCAGCGAGCGCAAGCAGGCGCCCGGCAATGACGATCCGAAGTTTGTCTCGGCGTCGACGCGGCCGGACAACTGCGCCACCGAGCGCAAGGGCGCCTACCAGTATTCCGATGCCGGGCCCGATGTCAGCATGGTCAACCGCGACCTCTACCTGTCCGACTTCGCCAAGCAGTCCCGCACACGAGCCTGTCCGGTCGCGTCAATACAGCCGCTGACCACGGATGCCTCGGCTCTGAACAACGTCATCAAGGACCTCGATGCCTCCGGCGGCACGGCGGGCCATATCGGCGTGCAGTGGGCCTGGTACATGCTCTCCGAAAACTGGGGCAGCGTGATGAAGGCCTCGGAACGGCCGGCGAAGATGGATCCGAAGAAGGTCGCAAAATACGTGATCCTGATGACGGATGGCGAATTCAACCTGTCCTATTTCGACGCCGACGGCCCGGATCAGGTTTATAACGACGCCGGCAAGGTTGAGACACGCGCGGCGGCGACGACGCTCTGCGCGGCGATGCGCGACCAAGGCATCGAGATATTCACCATCGGCTTTGCCCTTACGGAGAAGAACGCCAAGTCGACGCTGCAATCCTGCGCCAGCCCCGATAGCGGCAACAACAAGCATTTCTATCAGGCGGCCAACGGTACCGAGCTCGACCAGGCGTTTCAGGATATCGTGCGCAACATCGACAATCTCTCAATCACCAAATAGCGGGCGCCATGTAGCGCCAGGTAGCTGGAAGCCTCCGCTCGATGCCCCAAACGGAAAAGGCCGCCGCTTCTTGACGAAGCCGGCGGCCTTCCGTGTTTCCGTCCATGACGCGGCTTCTGGCGGCAACCCCATCGGGCTACCCGCCGCGCGTCTCGCGCCTTAACGGGAAGACTGCTTCCCGGAAGTGCAATCCGCAGAGCTCACGTTATGGAAAACGAAATCACTCGACATCGGATCACCTCCTTTCAGTTCGTTGAACACACTCAGATGATGGGGTGCGCCGCGGCAAAAGACAAGATGACGCCACGGAATGGTCGTGCCACGAGCCGGGAAACTGCTCTTGCGGTGCTTTTGCGCAACAGATCGGGATTGCGGTCTACAGGTCGGTGGACGACAGTGCGGCTTTGGGGGCGACATAGCGGGAGGTGGGAATGGACGCCGCCGACAGAGCCGCGCGGATCGTACGCAAGGTCGTCGAAACGCTGAAGCCGGGTTTTGCGGTCCGGCTGTGGACCGGCGAGCGGATCGGACCCGCCAGCGGTCCGGTGCTTGCCATCAACGATCAGGACATCGTCTGGCAACTGGTTCGCCGGCCGACCTTCTCGACGCTGGTGGAGATGTGGATTTCCAAGACCGTCGATATCGAAGAGGGCACGCTGTTCGATTTCTATGCCCTGCCTTCGCAAGGCAAGCTCAAGACGAAGCTCAAATCCCTGCCCAAGCTGGCGATCCTGCGCGACCTGCCGGCTGTGCTGTTTTCGCGCAAGCAGATGACGGCGCGCAGCGACCTTTCCGGCCGCAAGCCTTTCGTCAGCGGATCGAACAAGGAGGCGATCCAGCACCATTACGACATTTCGAATGATTTCTACCGACTCTTCCTCGACGAGCGCATGGTCTACAGTTGCGGCTATTTCCACGATTTCGCCAATGGCATCGACCAGGCGCAAGTCGACAAGCTCGACCACATCTGCCGCAAGCTCAGGCTCGAGCCCGGCGAAAGGCTGCTCGACATCGGCTGCGGCTGGGGCGCAATGCTTATCCATGCGGCGAAGAATTACGGCGTCTTCGGCCATGGCGTCTCGCTGTCGCAAGCCCAGACCGACCTTGCCCGCGAGCGCATTCGCGCCGAGGGGCTGGAGGATCGCATCACCATCGAGATAAAATCCTATGCCGAACTCTCAGGCACGTTCGACAAGATATCGTCGATCGGCATGTTCGAGCATCTGGGGCTCGCCAATCACGACGCCTACTTCTCGACCGTCCATCGCCTGCTGAAACCCGGCGGGATCTATCTGCATCACGCCATCACCAGGCGCAGCAAGGGCGACATCCGCAAGACGCTGCGCAAGGGGCCGGAATACAAGGCCCTGATCAAATACATCTTTCCTGGCGGCGAGCTCGATACGATCGGCATGACGCTCGGCAATCTCGAGGCGCACGGCTTCCTCGTCTATGACGTGGAGAACCTGCGCGAGCATTATGCGCAAACCTGCCGCCTGTGGGCGGAGCGTCTGCATGCGCGCTTCGACGAAGCGGTCGCCGAGGTCGGCGAGCCCAAGGCGCGGCTGTGGCTGCTCTATCTGACGGGTTGCTCGATCACCTTCCAGCGCGCCTCGGCGCAGATTTTTCAGACTGTCGCCACCAGGCGCGCCCGCGGCCCGAGCGGCCTGCCACCGACACGGGCGGATTTGTACAGGTAGACCCGGCCCGCTTCAGTCCATCAAGCGCATCGGCGCGCCGAGTTCGATCCGCGCCGGCTGGTCGACGGTGCAGTAGACGCCGAGATTGTGGGCGTTGTGGCGCACCAGGTTGCGCAGGATGCCGGGATCGGTGTCGAAACCGTCCTGGGCGATGATGGTGAAGCCGCAGCGGCGGCAGGGCTCGGAGACGGTGAGCTCGAGATCGCCGACCGCGAGTTTCCTGCCGATCCATTCCGTCTCCGGAAAGGCGCCTTCGACCGGGTCCATATTGACGACGATGTTGGGGCGGAAGCGGCGCGGATCGGGTGTGCCCTCGGGATGTAGCGCTTTCAGCCGGGACAGCGAGGCGGTGGTGAGCAGATGGATCGGCGCCTTGGCGTAGCGGGCCTCGGTCAGCGGACCGGCATAGGAGGGCGCCGCGTTCTGCGCACCGAACGGTCGGATCGCGGCCTCGAAGCCGAGGAAGGCGGATACCGCGCGGTCGCTTTCCGGATCGGGCGCGGGCAGCCAGCCGCCGCCGGGCACGGCCACTTCGAGCCGCCATTCCTTGCTCATCGGGTCCTCGCTCAACCGGGTGCGGATCAGCGGCACCTTGTGCCATCTGGCCTCGCGGTCGGGCCTGGCGATCTCGCCGTCGGAAGCATCGACCAGTCCGAACAGCCGGTCGCCGTCGACGGTCTTCAGCCCGACGGAGATGGCATCCAGCCGCTCGCCGGCGAGCGAACTCGCCGGGTAGCGCCAGAGCTGGCTGACGGTGCCGAGATCGCCGGTCATCAGCCCTTCTTGTTCTGCCGGTTGGCGACGAGGTCGTCGACCACGGCGGGATCGGCCAGCGTCGAGGTGTCGCCCAGCGCGCCGAAATCGTCCTCGGCGATCTTGCGCAGAATGCGGCGCATGATCTTGCCGGAGCGGGTTTTCGGCAGGCCGGGCGCGAACTGGATCTTGTCGGGCGAAGCAATGGCGCCGATCTCCTTGCGGACATGCGCGATCAGTTCCTTGCGCAGCTCCTCGCTCGGCTCCATGCCCTTCATCAGGGTGACGTAGCTGTAGATGCCCTGGCCCTTGATGTCGTGCGGGTAGCCGACGACGGCGGCTTCCGACACTTTCTCGTGGCTGACCAGCGCCGATTCGACTTCCGCCGTGCCCATGCGGTGGCCGGAGACGTTGATGACGTCGTCGACGCGGCCGGTGATCCAGTAGTAGCCGTCCTCGTCGCGGCGGCAGCCGTCGCCGGTGAAGTACTTACCCTTGTAGGTCGAGAAATAGGTCTGCACGAAGCGGTCGTGGTCGCCATAGACGGTGCGCATCTGACCGGGCCAGGAATCGGTGATGCAGAGATTGCCGTCGGCGGCTCCTTCGAGCACCTTGCCCTCACCGTCGATCAGTTCCGGCTTGACGCCGAAGAAGGGCCGAGTCGCCGAGCCTGCCTTGAGGTCGGTGGCGCCGGGCAGCGGCGTGATCAGGATGCCGCCGGTCTCGGTCTGCCACCATGTGTCGACGATCGGCACCTTGCCGTTGCCGACGACATTGAAATACCACTCCCAGGCTTCCGGATTGATCGGCTCGCCGACCGAGCCGAGTACGCGCAGCGATTTGCGCGAGGTCTTCTTCACATGGCTGTCGCCGGCGCCCATCAGCGCGCGCAACGCCGTCGGCGCGGTGTAGAAGATGTTGACCTTGTGCTTGTCGATGACTTCCCAGAAGCGCGACTGCGAGGGATAGTTCGGCACGCCTTCGAACATCAGCGTCGTGGCGCCGTTGGCCAAGGGCCCGTAGACGATATAGCTGTGGCCCGTCACCCAGCCGACATCGGCCGTGCACCAGTAGATGTCGCCGTCATGGTAGTCGAAGACATATTGGTGCGTCATCGAGGCATAGACGAGATAGCCGGCCGTGGTGTGCAGCACGCCCTTCGGCTTGCCGGTCGAGCCGGAGGTGTAGAGGATGAAAAGCGGGTCTTCCGCCTTCATTTTCTCCGGCTTGCAGTCGGCCTTCACCGTGGCGATCTCGTCGTGGTACCAGACGTCGCGGCCGGGCGCCCAGCCGACCTTGCCGCCGGTGCGGCGTACGACGACCACGTTCTTCACCCGCACATGATGCTTGGCGGCGATTTCGATCGCCTTGTCGGTGTTCTCTTTCAGCGGGATCGGCTTGCCGCCGCGCAGGCCCTCGTCGGCGGTGATGACGAAGGTCGATTCGCAGTCGACGATGCGGCCGGCCAGCGCGTCCGGCGAGAAGCCGCCGAAGACGATCGAATGGATGGCGCCGATGCGCGTGCAGGCAAGCATCGCATAGGCGGCCTCGGGGATCATAGGCATGTAGATGGTGACGCGGTCGCCTTTCTTGACGCCGTGCTTCTTCATCACATTGGCGAGCCGGCAGACATGCGCGTGAAGCTCATTGTAGGTGATCTTCTTGTCGTCGTAGGGGTTGTCGCCTTCCCAGATGATCGCGGTCTGGTCGCCGCGCTTCTTCAGGTGGCGGTCGATGCAATTGTAGGAGACGTTGGTCAGCCCGTCCTCGAACCACTTGATCGAGACCTTGCCGTCGAAGGAAGTGTTCTTGACCTTGGTGAAGGGCTTGAACCAGTCGATCCGCTTGCCATGCTTGCCCCAGAACTTGTCCGGATTTTTCACGCTGTCGGCATACCATTTGAGATAGGTATCGTTGTCGATCAACGCGTTCTTCTTCCACGCCGGCTGGACGCGGTGGACATGCACATCGGACATTTTTCAGCTTTCCTCCCGAACCATTCCACCGGCTTGGGCCGCCGGCGGCATCGCGGCGAAGCGGCCGCGAATTTGCGGGCATTATTAACAGTTCCGCCGTGACGGCAATATTAGACGTTGGATTCGCGCGGCGGGATGACGCATGGTCAAGCGCAAAGCCCTGTCAGCACTCTCGCTTTACGGCTGCTAACCGCCTGTTTTAATGGCAAAAATTTTGAAAAAGCTCGAAAAAATCCATAGACAGTTAAGCAACCGTGCGCACAATTCAGCGTTGGGAGGAAGGAGAATCAACCAAGGAAACGCAATGCGCGACAATTCCGAAATGGACCTGATGCTCAAGGGGTATGGGCTGACCACGGCCAAGATCCTTTACCACTACCCGGACCACCCGCACCTGCTGCAAAGCTTTGTCTGGCAGGACTACGACATAGCTCCGAAATTCCCGGTGCTGATCCGCTTCATCGAATTCTGGAAGACCAAGCTCGACGGCCCGCTGCACTCGGTCACCTACACGCATCACAAGCTGATCGCGCCGAATGAATGGCGGAAGGTGGATGGGGAGTTCCTGGTACATTAGGTGCAGGTTTTATCGATCGTCAGTGATTGGCGGAAATGTCCGTCGCTTCGTCATCCACGGGCGAAGCAAGGAGCGAAGCGGCGTCGCGAAGACCCGAGGATCCATTCCGTGACTTCGAAACGTTGCGGCGATCCAGAATTCTGCTCCGCCGCGCTCTGCGATCAAGGTAACGGCATGGATCCTCGGGTCTTCGCGACGCCGCTTCGCGGCTGCTTCGCCCGTGGATGACGAAGCTCGGAGGGCGGCCGCTAATCGCAAGCGTTCACGCTCGCCCTAATAGGGACGGGTCGACACGTGGTCAAACCGCTGGCGGGTTTAGCCGGGCGAAGCCTTCCTGGCGCCGATAGGGGAAGTAGGGATAGGGCGCGGTCACGGCGCTCGCTTCATCGAGCGCCTTGATCTGCTCAGGCGTCAGCGCCCAGCCGACGGCGCCGAGATTCTGCCGCAACTGCTCCTCGTTGCGCGCGCCGATGATGACCGACGACACGGTCGGCCGCCGCAAGAGCCAGTTGATGGCGACCTGCGGCACGGTCTTGCCGGTCTCGGCGGCGACCGCTTCCAGCACATCGACCACCTTGAAAAGATGCTCGTCCTCGACCGGCGGGCCGAAGCTGGCGGTGTCGTGCAGCCGGCTCTTTTCCGGCAAGGGCTGTCCGCGGCGGATCTTGCCGGTGAGCCGGCCCCAGCCGAGCGGGCTCCACACCAGCGCGCCGACGCCCTGGTCGAGGCCGAGCGGCATCAGCTCCCACTCATAGTCGCGCCCGACCAGCGAATAGTAGACCTGATGCGCGACGTAGCGCGGGTAGCCGTGCTTTTCCGCCAGGCCGAGCGATTTCATCACCTGCCAGCCGGAGAAGTTTGAGACGCCGACATAGCGCAGCTTACCTTGGCGCACGAGGTCGTCCAGCGCCGACAGCACCTCCTCGACCGGCGTCGAGGCGTCGAAGGCATGAAGCTGCAGCAGGTCGATATAATCGGTGCCGAGGCGCTTCAGCGCCGCGTCGACGGAGCGGATCAGGCGCGAGCGCGACGAACCCCAGTCGGCCGGGCCGTCGCCCATCGGCAGGGACGTCTTGGTCGAGATCAGCACCGCGTCGCGGCGACCCTTGATGGCCTCGCCAAGCACCTCTTCCGAGGCGCCGTTCGAATAGACATCGGCCGTGTCGAAGAGATTGACGCCCGCCTCCAGGCAGATGTCGACCAGCCGTCGCGCCTCCTTGGCGTCGCTGTTGCCCCAGTGGCCAAAGAGCGGGCCGGAGCCGCCGAAGGTACCGGCGCCGAAGGAAAGCGCCGGCACTTTCAGGCCGGAAGCGCCGAGAGGTCGATAGTCCATGATTTTTCTCCTTGGGATGTCGAAGGCGGAATTCGGCCGCTCAGCACTGCGCCGTGACCGGCTTGCCGATGGCGCGGCCGCGTTCGAGGCGCAGCGCCACGAGCACCACGCCGAGCGCGGCAAGCGGCACCAGGCCGGCAACGAGAGGGACGGCGCCGAGGCCGGGGCCGTGGTCGATGACGAAGCCGCCGAGCCAGGCGCCAATGGCGTTGCCGAGATTGAAGGCGGCGATGTTGAAGGAAGACGCAAGGCCCTGGCCGGCGCCCTCGGCCTTCTCCAGCACCCACATCTGCAGCGGCGCGACGGTGGCGAAGGCGGCAGCGCCCAGCAGGCCGACGGCGATGATCGCCATGATCGGCTGATGGATCGCCGCGGCCATGACGAACAGCACCGCCGACAGCGCGACCAGCGTGCCAATAACCGTCGGCACCAGATGCCGGTCGGCGAGGCGTCCACCGAGCAGGTTGCCCGCGACCAATCCGCCGCCGAAGACGAGCAGGATCGGCGACACGGACGCTTCGGAAAAGCCGCTGACGCGGGTGAGGATCGGCGCCAGATAGGTGAAGGCGGCAAAGACGCCGACCCAGCTCAGCACCGTAGTCAAAAGGCCAAGCAGCACCGGCCGGCGGCCGAGCACGGCGAGCGTGCCTTCAGCGCTTTCCGCCTCGTCCGCGGCGGCCGGCTCGTCGCGCGGCACCAGCAATGCGATCACGGCAAAGGCGACGACGCCCACAAGTGTGACGGCGAGGAAGGTGGAGCGCCAGCCATAGGCCTGGCCGAGCCAGGTGCCAAACGGCACGCCAAGGATGTTGGCGACGGTGAGGCCGGTGAACATCAGCGCGATGGCCGAGGCCTTCCTGTTGGGCGCGACGAGGCTGGTCGCGACGACGGAGCCGACGCCGAAGAAGGAAGCGTGGGCGAAGGCGGTCAGCACACGCGCCGCCATCAGCGTCCAGTAGTCGGGCGCCAGCGCACAGGCGAGGTTGCCGACGGTGAAGACAACCATCAGGGCAAGCAGCAAGGTCTTGCGCGGCAGGCGTCCAGTCAAGGCGCCAAGCAGCGGCGCGCCGACGACGACGCCCAGCGCATAGCCGGAAATAAGCAGGCCCGCGGCCGAGATCGAGACGCCGAGATCGGCGCTGACATCGAGCAGCAGGCCCATGATGACGAATTCGGTGACGCCGATGCCGAAGGCGCCGGCGGTGAGGGCATAAAGAGCAAGAGGCATGGCTGCGGTCCGGTTGATCAGGAAGGGACGCTCAGTCCCGCGCCCCGGGCGGAAGATCGTGATCCGCCAAGCTGTGAACCAGCCTTGCGTCCGGCATATTTTCTGTGAAATAGATTCACGAATGGCGAGACCCGACATCAACCGCTCCGGCGAGATCGAAGTGTTCGTCCGCGTCGTCGAGGCGGGCAGCTTCTCGGCCGCGGCGCGGGCGCTGCGGATGACGCCGTCGGCGGTGAGCAAGCTGATCGCGCGGCTTGAGGCGCGGCTTGGCGCACGGCTCATCAGCCGCTCGACACGCAAGCTGCAGCTGACGCCGGAAGGGGCTGCCTTCCATGACAACGGCCTGCGCATCCTCGCCGATCTCGACGCAGCCGAGCGCGAAGCGGCGGCGGGTGCAGCGCCGCGAGGCCGGCTCAGGGTCAATTCCTATGTGCCGTTCGGCCAGCACCTGCTGATGCCGTTGTTGCCGCGCTTCCTGGAGAATTATCCCGAGATTTTCGTCGAAGCCGTGCTGACCGACAGTGTGATCGATCTTCTGGAAGAGCGCGCCGATGTCGCTATCCGCGCCGGGCCGCTACGCGAGTCACGCCTGGTTGCGCGCAAGCTTGGCCAGAGCCGGATGGTCCTGGTCGCGTCGCCTGCGTATCTTGAAGCACGCGACACGCCACGCGCATTGTCCGACCTCGCTCGCCACAACATGCTGGCCTTCGGCTTCGCCAGGCATATCGAGGGCTGGCCCTTTGTCGATGCGACAGGCAAATCGATCATCATGCCGATTGTCGGAAACATGTCGCTCACCGACGGCGAAGCGATGCGGCGAACGACGCTGGCAGGAGCCGGCATAGCGCGGCTGGCGCGCTGGCATGTCGAGCCCGACATTGCCGCCGGACTGCTCGTGCCGTTGCTCGAGGAGTTCAATCCTGGCGACGAGGAGCCGACACATGCCGTCTATGTCGGCCATGGCAAGCATCTGCCGGCGCGGGTGCGGGCTTTCCTCGACTTTCTCGCGGAGACCGTTCGTCTCTGAAACGGAAAAGCCGCGCGTCCAAGGACACGCGGCTCCCGAAGGACGTCGGCTTGCTTGCGAAGACGGATTACGCCTTCGGCACGAACGGCGCCGGGCGCCGGCCGGCGCCTTGCCGCTCCAGCATCCAGCCGGGATATTCGGCAGGCAGGGCGCTCACCTCATCGAGCCTGGCGAGGTCGTCGGTGTCGAGCTTCAGACCTGTCGCGGCAAGATTTTGCTCGAGTTGGTCCATGCGGCTGGCGCCGATGATGACGCTCATCACGAAAGGCTTGGCCAGGACATAGCCAAGTGCCACGGTGGCGACGCTGACGTCGTGTTTTTTGGCAACCTCGCGCATGCCGGCGACCGCCGCCCAGGCGCGGTCCTCGTTGACCGGCGGGAAGTTGAACGAAGCGCGGCGGCCCTCGCCATTGCCCGGCGCGCCGGGACCGTATTTGCCGGAGAGCAGCCCGCCCGCCATCGGCGACCAGACCATCAGGCCAAGCTTCTCTTCGTTGATGAGCGGCACGATCTCGCGTTCGAGATCGCGGCCGGCGATCGAGTAATAGGATTGGATGGTCTCGAAACGGGCAAAGCCCTTGCGCTCGGCAATGCCCAGCGCCTTGGCGATGCGCCAAGCCTGCCAGTTGGAGACGCCGACATAGCGGACCTTGCCGCTGGCGACGAGATCGTCGAGCGCGCGCAGCGTCTCGTCGATCGGCGTCACCGTGTCGGTGCCATGCAACTGGTAGAGGTCGATATGATCGGTCTGCAGCCGCTCCAGGCTGCGGTCGACCGAATCCATGATGTGGCCGCGCGAGGAGCCGCGCTCGTTGGGCCCGTTGCCCATGGCGCCATGCACCTTAGTGGCGATGATGACGTCCGAACGCTTGACGCCGAGGTCCTTGAGCGACTGTCCCAGCAACTGCTCGGACTGGCCGAACGAATAGACGTCGGCCGTATCGAAGAAATTGACGCCGGCGGCGATCGAGCGGCCGACGATTTCGTTGACGCCCTTCTGGTCGAGGCTGGCGATCAGGCCCCATTGGGCATTCTGGCCGGCGGCGCCGAAGGTCATAGTGCCGAGGCAGAGTTCGGAAACGAACAGGCCGGTGTTGCCAAGCTGGATATAGCGCATGGTGAGCTTTCCCCGAGAAAAGGATTGAATGACATCGGGGAAATAGGAACGGACCGTTTCGTTTCAAGCGCGGGCGCAAAGAATATCGTCCGGTTGGCGGGCCGGTAACGAGATCGTGACGATTGCCAGGGCGCTCAGCTTTCCACCAAAGCGAGGATCGCGAAGGCAGTCATGCCGAATGCGACGGCGGCAAGCGGCAGCAGAATTTCGATCGTCGCCGTGCTGGCCTTCACGGGATGATCGCCAGTGTCGAACTCGCCTGCCATCCAGTCGGCGAGCGTCGTGGGTCTGCCGGCAGCGCTGATCCGGTGATGACGCCAGACACGGCCGGCGATGGCCGGCAGCACGACCGACATGACGATGAATCCAGTTACGACGAACAGCAAATAGTCGTCGGCGCCGCTGCCCGCGAAGCCGATCCAGGCCGACAACGCATAGCAGGCCGCGAGCCCCACCATGGCGAAATAGACCCAGCGGTGCAGCCCGCGGGAGACTTGCCGGTTTTGCATGGTGTGCTGGCTATGGCGTGTGGCGGTCATAGGGACCTCCTTTGCTATGAAAGGAGCCACTTGCTTCCTGTGCACGGAGCTAGCGCCAGGATTCTAGGCGACAATGCGGTGGTGTGACGCGGCCGGCCCAAGGAAAGGCCTACGCTTCCTTGAGGCGCTCCTTGCTACCGGCTGCCGAAGATCGCCGAGCCGACCCTGACGCTGGTCGCGCCGAAGGCGACGGCTGTTTCGTAGTCGCCGGACATGCCCATCGAAAGCTTGGCGACACCCGCTTCGCGAGCGAGCTTCTCCAGCAACGCGAAATGCGGGCCAGGATTCTCATCGGCCGGCGGGATGCACATAAGGCCTTCGATGGCGAGGCCGTGCACGTCGCGGCAGCGCTTGACGAAGGCGACCGCGTCGCGCGGCTCGATGCCGGCCTTTTGTGGCTCGGAGCCGGTATTGACCTGGACGTACAGCCTCGGCGCGCGGCCTTGCCTGGCGATCTCCTTGGCAAGCTCCGCGCCGATCTTCTCGCGATCGACGGTCTCGATGGCGTCGAAGAGAGCGACGGCTTCCTTGGCCTTGTTGGACTGCAGCGGGCCGATCAGATGCAGCTCCAGATCGGCAAATGCCTCTCTCAGCGCCGGCCATTTTCCCTGCGCTTCCTGCACGCGGTTCTCGCCGAAGACCCGCTGGCCTGCCTCGATGACGGGGCGGATGTCCTCGGCCGCGAAGGTCTTCGACACCGCCACAAGCGTGACGGCGCCGGCCGGGCGCTTCGCCTCGCGTTCGGCGCTCGCGATCCTCGCCTTGACCGCGTGAAGCTGCTCTACGGCGCTCGTCATGCCACTATCCTGCCCATAGTTTTAAAGCTCGCGCCGGCTCGCCGCAGTTGACGGGTCCGGCAATCCATGGTGAACACCGCGACGACATTGTCTCGGCTGCCGGCCTAGGTGTGTCGATATTCAGGTGATGCCGGCCTGCAAAGCCCGGTTTCCTGCGCTTCCGGTGCTCACGTACTTTAAGTACGCTCCGCTCCGGTTCTCGGAACCCGCCATTTTCGGCTCGGCCTGACCTGAATATCAACACGCCTTAATCCAGCACCGCGCACCTGCTTTTAAGTGAAAAACATCCGATGGCAACCGAACGATACAATCCGCGCACCTCAGAGCCCAAATGGCAGAAGGCCTGGGCCGAAAAGAAGCTGTTCGAGGCCCGCAACGACGACCCGAAGCCGAAATATTACGTGCTCGAGATGTTCCCCTATCCGTCGGGCAAGATCCATATCGGCCACACCCGCAACTACACGATGGGCGACGTGGTGGCGCGCTACAAGCGCGCCAAGGGTTTCAACGTGCTGCATCCGATGGGCTGGGATGCGTTCGGCATGCCAGCCGAAAACGCCGCCATGCAGAATAAGGTCCACCCCAAGGACTGGACCTATGAAAACATCGCCGTCATGCGCGAGCAACTCAAGATGATGGGCCTGTCGCTCGACTGGGCGCGCGAGTTCGCGACCTGCGATGTCGATTACTACCACCGCCAGCAGATGCTGTTCCTCGACTTCGTCGAGAAGGGGCTGGTGACGCGCAAATCCTCCAAGGTCAACTGGGATCCGGAGGACATGACCGTGCTTGCCAACGAGCAGGTCATCGACGGCCGCGGCTGGCGCTCGGGCGCGCTGGTCGAGCAGCGCGAGCTGACGCAGTGGTTCTTCAAGATCACCGACTTCGCGCAGGACCTGCTGGACTCGCTCAACGGGCTCGAAGAGTGGCCGGAAAAGGTCAAGCTGATGCAGCACAACTGGATCGGCCGCTCGGAAGGGCTGCTGATCCGGTGGCCGCTGGCGGCGCCGGTCGGCGACACGAACGAACTGGAAGTATACACGACCCGGCCCGACACCATCTTCGGCGCCTCCTTCATGGCGGTCGCCGCCGACCATGCGCTGGCGAGAAAAGCCGCCGAGACCAATGTCGAGCTGGCGAAGTTCATCGACGAGGTCCGCCACATGGGCACCTCGGTGGCGGCGCTCGAGACGGCCGAGAAGAAGGGCTTCGACACCGGCATCCGCGTCGTCCATCCGTTCGACGAGAACTGGACGCTGCCGGTCTATGTCGCCAATTTCGTGCTGATGGAATACGGCACCGGCGCCATTTTCGGCTGCCCGTCGGGCGACCAGCGCGATCTCGATTTCGCCAACAAATACGGCCTGCCGGTGATCCCGGTGGTGATGCCGGAAGACGCCGACGCAAAGACCTTCCAGATCATCGAGGAGGCCTATGTCGACGACGGCGTGATGATCAATTCGCGCTTCCTCGACGGCATGAAGCCGCAGAAGGCTTTCAACGAAGTCGCGAAGCTGTTGGAAGAAAAGACGATCGGCGGCCGGCCGATGGCGGAGCGCAAGGTGAACTTCCGCCTGCGCGACTGGGGCATCTCGCGCCAGCGCTACTGGGGCTGCCCGATCCCGATGATCCATTGCGAGCATTGCGGCGTCGTGCCGGTGCCGAAGGCCGACCTGCCGGTGAAGCTGCCCGACGACATCGAGTTCGACCGTCCGGGCAATCCGCTCGACCGGCACCCGACCTGGCGGCATGTGAAATGTCCGCAATGCGGCCGCGGTGCGCGGCGCGAGACCGACACGATGGATACCTTCGTCGATTCGTCTTGGTATTTCGCGCGCTTCACCGCGCCCTGGGCGAACGAGCCGACCGAGCCGAAGGCGGCCGACGAATGGCTGGCGGTCGACCAGTATATCGGCGGCATCGAGCACGCGATCCTGCATCTGCTCTATTCGCGCTTCTTCACCCGCGCCATGCGCGAGACCGGTCACCTCGATCTGGCCGAGCCGTTCAAGGGCCTGTTCACGCAAGGCATGGTCGTGCACGAGACCTACCGCGTCGGCGGCCCGTCCAACAACGGACGCTGGCTGTCACCAAGCGAGGTCAGGCTCGAGGACGTGGGCGGCAAGCGCCGCGCCGTCGAGATCGCCACCGGCGAGGAGGCGACGGTCGGCGCGCTGGAGAAGATGTCGAAGTCGAAGAAGAACACGGTGAGCCCCGAAGAGATCACCGACGGCTACGGCGCCGACACCGCGCGCTGGTTCATGCTGTCGGACTCGCCGCCGGAGCGCGACGTCGAATGGACCGACGAGGGCGCGGCCGGCGCGCACCGCTTCGTGCAGCGCGTCTGGCGCCTGGTGCAGATCGCGGCCGAGCAGCTTGCCAGTGTGAAACCGGCGGCGGCGACGGATGGCGAGGCGGGCGCCGTGTCCAAGGCCGCGCACAAGATCCTGAAGGCGGTCGGCGAGGATATCGAGAAGCTCGGCTTCAATCGGGCGATCGCGCGTATCTACGAGCTGGCCAACGCGCTGGCGACGCCGCTCGCCGACGTTGCCGAGGGCAAGGCCGATGCCGCGCTGAAAGGCGCCTGCCGCGAAGCGGTGGAGATCCTGGTGCACATCGTCGCGCCCGTCATGCCGCATCTGGCGGAAGAGTGCTGGCAGGAGCTCGGCGGCGCCGAGATGGTCGCCGAACGGCCCTGGCCGGTCTACGATCCTGCTCTGGTCGTCGACAACGAGATCGTGCTGCCGGTACAGGTCAACGGCAAGAAGCGGGGGGATTTGACAATTGCGCGCGACGCGGATCAAGGTGCCGTCGAAAAAGCGGTGCTGGCTCTCGACTTCGTGCAAAAAGCACTGGAAGGTAAGGCCCCGCGCAAGGTGATCATCGTGCCGCAGAGAATCGTCAATGTCGTTGCCTGATCCGGTGAAGTCAGAAGCGGCCCGCCTGCGCGGCCGCTTGGCGGTCTGCGGCATGGTCGCCGCGCTCGCGCTGGTCTCGGCCTGCACCGTGCGGCCGCTCTATTCCAACCAGCCGCTGTCGCCCGGATCGCGGCTCAGCGCGTCCGCCGAGCTCGGCTCGATCTCGATCAAGCCGGTCAATACCCGCTACGCGCAGCAGGTGCGCAACAATCTGATCTTCGCCTTCGGGCAAGGCTCGGGCGAGCCGGCCTCGCCGGCCTACACGCTCGATCTCGGCGTCACCGAGCTCGTCGAATCGGCGGCCATCGTGCAGGTGCAGACCCAGGAAGACGAGCCGACGGCGGGCACGGTCACGCTGACCGCCAATTACGTGCTGCGGGACACCGCGACCAACACGGTGATTGCCGTCGGCAAGCGCTCCATCCCGTCGTCCTTCGACCGGCCGCGCCAGGAATTCGCAGCCTACCGCGCGCAGATCGACGCGGAGAACCGCGCCGCGCGGGAATTGGCCGACCTTCTGCGGCTGTCGATCGCGCAGGACCTAGCCAAGCACGGCAAAAGGGCCTAGTTCCTCGCCGGGGATTGGCTGAAGTCTTCCGAACTTCGTCATCCTCGGGTCTGCGCGCGTCGCTTCGCTCCTTGCTCCGCCCGTGGATGACGATCGCGATAGGCGTCCCGGCCAATCGCCAAGGCATGTGACTTGCCAAGGCATAGACACTTTGCCACGAAGAAGGCCGGTTGCCCGGCCTTCTTCGCTACTTTTTGCCTTGCGCAATTCCCAGACGGAAAATCGTTACATACTTTTCCTGGAACTGCTCCGGCCTCAGCCGATCTTCTGGCCGGTCTTGGCCCAATCGGCGAGGAAGGCCGCGAGGCCCTTGTCGGTCAGCGGGTGATTGACCAGCGCCTTCAGCGTCGCCGGCGGCGCGGTGACGATATCGGCGCCGATCAGGGCGGCCTGCTTGACGTGGTTCACCGTGCGCACCGAGGCGGTCAGGATCTCGGTCTTGAAATCGTAATTGTCGTAGATGGTGCGGATTTCCGAGATCAGCTCCATGCCGTCCGAGCCGGTGTCGTCGATGCGGCCGACGAAGGGCGAGATGAAGGAGGCGCCGGCCTTGGCGGCCAGCAATGCCTGGTTGGCCGAGAAGCAGAGCGTCACGTTGACCATGCGGTTCATCTCGGTGCGGATGGTCTTGCAGGCCTTCAGGCCGTCGAGCGTCAGCGGTACCTTGATGGCGATATTCGGCGCGATCTTGGCCAGCACCTTGGCTTCCGCCATCATGTCCTCGTACTCGGTCGCCACGACCTCGGCCGAAACCGGACCCTCGACGATGTCGCAGATCTGCTTGGTGACGTCGATGATCTTGCCACCCGATTTCAGGATCAGCGACGGGTTGGTGGTGACGCCGTCGAGCAGCCCAAGATCGTTGAGCTCCTTGATTTCCTTGATGTCAGCGGTGTCGACAAAAAATTTCATGGCGGTCTCCTTGGGGATTGCCGGGCGCCAGCCAGGCAGATGCGAGGGTCCCCTTTGATCTAGACCAAAGTCAGGGCAAGGTCACGCCTGATGATGGAAGATTCGCCCTTTGTCGCAGCCGCGCCCGTGCTGGTGCCGATGCCCGCCGAACGGCCCTACACCTATGCCGTGCCGCCGGGCATGCGCGTGGTGCCGGGCTCGATCGTGCGCGTGCCGCTCGGGCCGCGCCAAGTCGCGGGCATCGTCTGGGATGGCGCCGTCGAAACCGTCGATGCGAAGAAATTGCGGCCGATCGAGGAGGTGTTCGACTGCCCGCCGATCGATAGGGCGATGCGCCGCTTCGTCGACTGGATCGCGCAATACACGCTGTCGGCTCCCGGCATGGTGGCGCGCATGCTGCTCAGGGCCCCCGAGGCTTTCGACCCGGAGCAGTGGATCGAAGGGCTGCAGCGCACGCTGGCCGAACCGGACCGGTTGACGGATGCGCGCCGGCGCGTGCTGGAGACGGCCGAAGGCGGCCTGGCCTGGACGCGCTCCGGGCTGGCGCATGCCGCGGGCGTGTCCTCGACCGTCATCGACGGGTTGCGGGCACAGGGCGTGTTCGAGACGGTGATGATCCCGCCGCGTCCGGTGGTGGCGGCGCCTGACACCAGCCATGCCGTGCCGGAGCTGATGCCGGACCAAAATGTTGCGGCGGAGAAGCTGCGCGCGGCAATCGCGGCCGATACTTTCAATGTCACCCTTCTCGACGGCGTCACGGGATCGGGCAAGACGGAAGTCTATTTCGAGGCGGTGGCGGCTGCGCTCGACAAGGGCAGGCAGGTGCTGATCCTTTTGCCGGAAATCGCGCTGACGCATGCCTTCCTCGAACGTTTCCAGGACCGGTTCGGCGCCAAGCCGGCGGAGTGGCACTCCGACCTGCCGCCCCGGATGCGCGAACGTGTCTGGCGGCAGGTTGCGGAAGGCGGCGTGCGCGTCGTCGCCGGCGCGCGCTCGGCGCTGTTCCTGCCGTTCAAGGAACTCGGCCTGATCGTCGTCGACGAGGAGCATGACCCGGCCTACAAGCAGGAAGACCGCGTCTTCTACAATGCGCGCGACATGGCGGTGGTGCGCGGCCATATCGGTGCTTTCCCGGTCGTGCTCGCCTCGGCGACGCCGTCGGTGGAAAGCCGGGTCAACGCCGGCCAGGGCCGCTACGGCCGGGCGGTGCTGTCGTCGCGCTTCGCCGAGGCGGCGCTCCCCGACCTGAAGTCGATCGACATGCGGCGCTCGCCGCCGGCGCGCGGCGGTTTCCTGTCGCCGGTCTTGCTGGAGCAGATGCAGCGCACGCTGGAGAGGAAGGAGCAGTCGCTGCTCTTCCTCAACCGGCGCGGCTATGCGCCGCTGACGCTCTGCCGGGTCTGCGGTCATCGCTTCGGCTGCCCGGTCTGCTCGGCGTGGCTGGTCGAGCACCGGTTTCGCGGCCAACTCGTCTGCCATCATTGCGGCCATAATGAGCGGCGGCCCGAGGCCTGCCCGGAATGCGGCACGCTCGACCATCTGGTGGCCTGCGGCCCCGGCGTCGAGCGCATCGCCGAGGAGGTGGTGGCGCATTTCCCCGAAGCCCGCACCATCGTGCTTTCGTCCGACCTTCTGGGCGGCGTGCGCCGTCTCCGGCTCGAACTCGAGGCCGTCGCCAATGGCGAGGCCGACATCGTCATCGGCACGCAACTCGTCGCCAAGGGTCACAACTTTCCCGGCATGACGCTGGTCGGCGTGGTCGACGCCGATCTCGGGCTCGCCAATGGCGATCCGCGCGCCGCCGAGCGCACTTTCCAGCTGCTCAGCCAGGTGACGGGGCGCGCCGGCCGCACCGGCAAGAAGAGCCTCGGCCTCTTGCAGACCTACCAGCCGGACCATCCGGTGATGCGGGCGATCGTCTCCGGCGATTCGGAAGCTTTTTACGAGCGCGAGATCGCCGAGCGCGAACGGGCGGCGCTGCCGCCTTTCGGCCGGCTCGCCGGCATCATCGTCAGCGCCGCGACACGGGGCGAGGCGGAGAGCCATGCGCGGGGGTTAAGGCGCGCGGCGCCGCAGGCTTCCGATCTCTTCGTGCTCGGGCCGGCCGAGGCGCCGCTGTCGTTGATCGGCGGTCGTCACCGCTTCCGCCTGCTCATCCAGGGCGAGCGGCGCGCCGACATGCAAGGCTTCATCCGCGCCATGCTGGCCGACGGGCCGAAGCCGCGCGGCTCGGTCAGGGTGCAGGTCGACATCGACCCGCAGAGCTTTTTGTAAGAATGGGGTGACTAATCGTCGCTCGGCGGGTCTTGCAGTATATTCCAACACCAAACACCAAGCGCCTCAAAATGCCTGATGTTTGCAGTTATCACGGTGAGCTCGTTGGTTGCCGCCGTGGCCGCGATCAATATGTCTGCTAGACCGGGATTCTTCCCTTGTGCAGAGGCTGCCTCCTCCATTTGACCCGCCCTTCGCGCTATATCGGCATTGACCTCTAGAATCTGATCAGCGAAGTCTTCAATGGTTTCATTGAGCCAGGCAGTGAGACCCTCGGCGCGTTTTGTGGCCCCGGCGCGGGCCAGCTTGCATATGCCTTTCTCGATTTCAGTGATCGCTATAACCGGTATGAAGAGTGCCTGCTTTGCACCTTGGGTCACGATCCAGGTGGCGACGTCTTTTGCAAGCGGCGGCCTTCCAGGCGCGAATGCCGATAAGATGGAAGTATCCACAAGATAGCCGCTCAAAGGTCGATATCCCGCGACGGCGACTCATTCCTTTCAAACTCGATTCCTCCCGGATAGGTCAGAAGGAATTCCCCGAAATTTCGACGCTCGACCGGATAAAGCTTTTGCAAGTCTTCGACCGAAACGATGGCGGCTGCTGGCTTACCATGCTTTGTGATGATGGTGGGCTCGCCGCCCTCCGCGGCCTCGACGAGCGCCGAGAACCCTGCCTTGGCTTCCCGAACTTGCATTGTTTTCACAGCAACCTCCTTGTGGTCTCATGTAGTCATAATATAGGAATTGCTGAGGAAAGGACAGCGCGATCATGAAAACCCTCGGCCTCATCGGTGGCATGAGCTGGGAATCGACCGCGATCTATTACCGCCTGCTCAACGAGATCGTGCGTGAACGGCTCGGCGGGCTTCATTCGGCCAAGCTGCTTCTGTGGTCGTTCGATTTCGCCGAGATCGCCGAACGGCAGCATGCCGGCGACTGGGAAGGCGCCGGCGTCCTTCTCGTTGAAGCCGCGCGCAGGCTGGAGGCGGGCGGCGCCGAGGGCCTGCTGATCTGCACCAACACCATGCACAAGCTCGCCGACGCGGTGCAGGCGGCCATATCGATCCCGCTTATCCATATCGCCGACGCCACGGCGCATGCCGTCGTCGATGCCGGCGTGAAGCGGCCGGCGCTGCTCGCGACGCGCTTCACCATGGAGCAGGATTTCTACAAGGGTCGGCTTGCCGACAAATACGGCCTCCAGCCGGTGGTGCCGGACCAGGTCGGCCGCGACATGGTTCACCAGGTGATCTATGACGAGCTTTGCCAGGGCGTTGTCAAAGGTGAATCGAAATCCGCCTATCTCGACGAAGTCGGCCGGATGCGGCGCACCCACGACGTGGACGGCGTCATCATGGGCTGCACCGAGATCACCATGCTGATCGGCCAGGGCGATTTCGACGTTCCGGTGTTCGACACGACGCGGATCCATGCCGAGGCCGCGGTCGATTTCGCGCTTGCTTGATGCGCTGTACCTAATGTGCCCGCCATCCTCTGGCGCGGTTTCATTCCCTCGCTAGAATGCCTGTGTTTCAGAACAAGAAATACGAGGGGGGATTTTATGGACTTCGCGTTTCCGTGGCCCGCGAGCCAGGGTGAATGGCTGGCCTGGTCGAGCGCCGTCGTGACCCTGGCCCTCGGCCTGTTCCTGTTCTTGGCGCCGGGGCTTGCGTTTCGCGCGCTGCGCCTGCAGCCAAGGCCGGAGAAAGCGGCGGCGATCGCCGAAGGACGCGGCCGCATGTCGGGCTTCTATCTCGGCGTCAGCCTGTGCTGCATCCTCCTGGCGCAGCCGCTGCTCTACATGGCGCTGGGCTTCTCCTGGCTGTTCACCGCCTTCGGCAGGCTCTTGTCGATGATGTCGGACGGCGCCAACACCCCTTTCAACTGGGTTTCGATCGTGGTTGAATTGGCATTGGCGGCGCTGCCGCTGGCCTTTGCCTTCGGCTTCGTTCCGTGAATTCGACGCTTGAGCTTGGCCTTCGCCGCCTGATGCGACAAAAGTGCCTGAAAACCATGCCGGACGATGCATTGCGGTCTTAAAAAGCCTGTGCTAGACGGCAATCGACTTTCGACCGGGGATAGCGGAAGCCGCGCCTCCGTGCTTGGAAAAATGCAGTAAGGTCAAAGATTTAGCCAGAGTTTTCGCTCGCGCCAACAATCTGCGGCCTGTCAGACAAGAGAAAAGACGGTCCGTGGCCCAATCGTCATCGCCAATCTCAGCTGTCGCCGAACGCTACGCAGGCTCGCTGTTCGAGCTCGCGCTGCAGGACAATTCAGTCGCCAAGGTCGAGGCCGACCTCGGCGGCTTCGAGGCAATGCTCAATGACAGCGACGATCTCTCGCGGCTGATCAACAGCCCGGTGTTTTCCAGCGAGGACCAGGCAAAGGCCATTGCCGCCATCGCCGACAAGGCCAAGATCACCGGCCTGGTCGGCAATTTCCTGCGCGTCGTGGCCAAGAACCGCCGCCTGTTCGCGGTGCCTGGCATGATCAAGGCGTTCCGCCAGATCGCCGCCGACCATCGCGGCGAGACGTCCGCCGAGGTCACCTCGGCGCATGCGCTGACGGCCGTGCAGCAGACTGAACTCAAGGCGGCGCTGAAAGGCATCGCCGGCAAGGACGTGGCCATCGCCATGACCGTCGATCCGTCGCTGCTCGGCGGGCTGATCGTCAAGATGGGCTCGCGCCAGATCGATACGTCGCTCAAAACCAAACTCAATTCGCTCAAGCTTGCACTGAAAGAGGTCGGCTGATGGACATCCGCGCCGCGGAAATTTCCGCAATTCTGAAAGACCAGATCAAGAATTTCGGCAAGGAGGCCGAGGTCTCCGAAGTCGGTCAGGTTCTGTCCGTCGGTGACGGCATCGCCCGCGTCTACGGCCTCGACAACGTCCAGGCCGGCGAGATGGTCGAGTTCCCGGGCGGCATCCGCGGCATGGCGCTGAACCTCGAAGCCGACAATGTCGGCGTCGTCATCTTCGGTGCCGACCGCGACATCAAGGAAGGCGACACCGTCAAGCGCACCGGCGCCATCGTCGACGCGCCTGTCGGCATGGGCCTGCTCGGCCGCGTCGTCGACGCGCTTGGCAATCCGATCGACGGCAAGGGCCCGATCAAGGCAACCGAACGCAAGCGTGTCGACGTCAAGGCGCCCGGCATCATCCCGCGCAAGTCGGTGCATGAGCCGATGTCGACCGGCCTCAAGGCCATCGACGCGCTGATCCCGGTCGGCCGCGGCCAGCGCGAGCTGGTCATCGGCGACCGCCAGACCGGCAAGACCGCCATCATCCTCGACACGATGCTGAACCAGAAGTCGGTGCACGACAACGGCCCCGAAAAGGAAAAGCTCTACTGCGTCTACGTCGCAGTCGGCCAGAAGCGCTCGACCGTCGCGCAGTTCGTCAAGGTGCTGGAAGAGCGCGGCGCGCTCGAATATTCGATCATCGTCGCCGCCACCGCGTCCGATCCGGCGCCGATGCAGTTCCTGGCGCCGTTCACCGCCTGCACCATGGGCGAATATTTCCGCGACAACGGCATGCATGCGCTGATCAGCTATGACGATCTGTCGAAGCAGGCCGTCGCCTACCGCCAGATGTCGCTCCTGCTGCGCCGCCCACCGGGCCGCGAAGCCTATCCGGGCGACGTCTTCTACCTGCATTCGCGCCTGCTCGAACGCGCCGCCAAGCTCAATGACGACAACGGCAACGGTTCGCTGACCGCGCTGCCGATCATCGAGACGCAGGCCAACGACGTGTCGGCCTACATCCCGACCAACGTGATCTCGATCACCGACGGCCAGATCTTCCTCGAAACCAACCTGTTCTTCCAGGGCATCCGTCCGGCGGTGAACGTCGGCCTGTCGGTGTCGCGCGTCGGCTCTTCGGCGCAGATCAAGGCGATGAAGCAGGTCGCCGGCTCCATCAAGGGCGAGCTCGCGCAGTATCGCGAAATGGCTGCCTTCGCGCAGTTCGGCTCCGACCTCGACGCGGCAACGCAGCGTCTGCTGAACCGCGGTTCGCGCCTGACCGAGTTGCTCAAGCAGCCGCAGTTCTCGCCGCTCAAGGTCGAGGAACAGGTCGCGGTGATCTTCGCCGGTGTCAACGGCTATCTCGACAAGCTGCCGCTCAACCAGGTCGGCAAGTTCGAACATGGCCTGCTCAGCCACATGCGCTCGGCCGGCAAGGATGTGCTCGATGCCATCCGCAAGGAGAAGGCGCTGTCGGACGATTTGCGCGCCAAGCTCAAGGCCGAGATCGACGCCTTCGCCAAGACCTTCGCCTAACAACAAGCCGGACGCACGGGATCAGGTTTGAAGCATGCCTTCATTAAAAGACCTTCGTAACCGTATCGCCTCGGTCAAGGCGACGCAGAAGATCACCAAGGCGATGCAGATGGTCGCCGCGGCGAAGCTGCGTCGCGCGCAGGAAGCGGCGGAAGCGGCGCGTCCCTATTCCGAGCGCATGGGCGCGGTTCTGGCCAACATCACCCAGGCGATCGGCGGCGGCGGCGATGCCCCGGCGCTGATGACGGGCACCGGCAGGGACGATGTGCATCTGCTCATCGTCTGCACCGCCGAGCGCGGCCTGTGCGGCGGCTTCAACTCGCAGATCGCGCGCCTCGCCCGCGACCACATCCGCCGGCTTCTCGCCGACGGCAAGCAGGTGAAGATCATCTGCGTCGGCAAGAAGGGCTATGACATCCTGCGCCGCGACTACGCTTCGATGATCCTCGAGCGCGTCGACCTGCGCGAGGTCAAGACGCTCGGCTTCGTCAATGCCGATGCGATCGCGCGCAAGATCATCCACCTCTTCAACGAGGGCGGCTTCGACATCTGCACGCTGTTCTATTCGCAGTTCAAATCGGTGATCAGCCAGATCCCGACGGCGCAGCAGATCATCCCGGCGGCACAGGCTTCGGCCGCCGCCGAGACGGGCAACGGCGCCACCGCTGTCTACGAATACGAGCCGGAGCCGGGCGAGATCCTCTCCGACCTCATCCCGCGCAACATCGCCGTGCAGATCTTCCGCGCGCTTCTGGAAAACGCGGCCGGCGAGATGGGCGCCAAGATGAGCGCGATGGATAATGCGACGCGCAACGCCGGCGACATGATCAACAGGCTGTCGATCACCTACAACCGCCAGCGGCAGGCGCAGATCACCAAGGAACTGATCGAGATCATTTCGGGCGCCGAGGCGCTCTAATCACGCGCCGCGCGGGACACCCGGCGGACGACGTGAATAACGGACAGACGAAAAGGGCAAAGACGATGGCGAAAGCAGCTACCCCGAAGACCGCCGCCAAGGCGGCAGAGGCCCCCAAAGCGGCGACGAAGGCCGCTCCGGCCAAGAAGGCGGCCGCTCCGGCCAAGGCAGCAGCCCCCGCCAAGGCGGCAGCGACCGCCAACGCGCCGGCCTTTGCGGCCAAGCGCGTCGGCGCCGCCGGCAAGGTCCGCCAGGTCATCGGCGCCGTCGTCGACGTGCAGTTCGAAGATCACCTGCCGGCCATTCTGAACGCGCTGGAAACCGACAATGTCGGCAATCGCCTGGTGCTCGAGGTTGCCCAGCATCTCGGCGAGAACACCGTGCGCTGCATCGCCATGGACTCGACCGAAGGCCTGGTCCGCGGCCAGGACGTCTTCGACACCGGCGCGCCGATCTCGGTCCCGGTCGGCCCGGGCATGCTCGGCCGCATCATCAACGTCATCGGCGAGCCGGTCGACGAGGAAGGCCCGGTCGACGGCGTCGAACTGCGCTCCATCCATCAGCCGGCTCCGGCCTATGTCGACCAGTCGACGGAAGCGCAGATCCTGGTCACCGGCATCAAGGTCCTCGACCTGCTGGCGCCTTACGCCCGCGGCGGCAAGATCGGCCTGTTCGGCGGCGCCGGCGTCGGCAAGACCGTGCTGATCCAGGAACTGATCAACAACGTCGCCAAGGCCCATGGCGGCTTCTCGGTGTTCGCCGGCGTCGGAGAGCGCACCCGCGAAGGCAACGATCTCTATCACGAGTTCATCGAATCGGGCGTCAACAAGAAGGGCGGCGGCCAGGGCTCGAAGGCAGCACTTGTCTACGGCCAGATGAACGAGCCGCCGGGCGCGCGCGCCCGCGTCGGCCTGACCGGCCTCACCGTCGCCGAATATTTCCGCGACCAGGGCCAGGACGTGCTGTTCTTCGTCGACAACATCTTCCGCTTCACCCAGGCTGGCTCGGAAGTGTCGGCGCTGCTCGGCCGTATTCCTTCCGCCGTGGGTTATCAGCCGACGCTGGCCACCGACATGGGCGCGCTGCAGGAACGCATCACGACGACGACCAAGGGCTCGATCACCTCGGTGCAGGCCATCTACGTTCCGGCCGACGACTTGACCGACCCGGCGCCGGCCACCTCCTTCGCCCACTTGGACGCCACCACCGTGCTGAACCGCGCGATCTCGGAAAAGGGCATCTATCCGGCAGTCGATCCGCTGGATTCCACCTCGCGCATGCTTGACCCGATGGTCGTCGGCGAGGAGCACTACCAGGTCGCCCGCCAGGTGCAGTCGATCCTGCAGCGCTACAAGTCGCTGCAGGACATCATCGCCATCCTGGGCATGGACGAGCTGTCGGAAGAGGACAAGCAGACCGTGGCCCGCGCCCGCAAGATCGAGCGCTTCCTGTCGCAGCCGTTCTTCGTCGCCGAAGTGTTCACCGGTTCGCCGGGCAAGCTGGTCGACCTCGCCGACACCATCAAGGGCTTCAAGGGCCTCTGCGCCGGCGACTACGATCACTTGCCGGAAGCCGCCTTCTACATGGTCGGCGGCATCGACGAGGCGGTCGAGAAGGCACAGCGCCTCGCGGCTGAAGCGGCATAAGAAAGCGAATAGGGAGTAGTGAGTAGTGAGTAGAGAATAGCGGTGTGATCCGGGCGGTTGCGTCCCTTCACTACTGACTACTCACTATTCCCTACCTGCTAAGTTTTACATGGCTGAAGCTTTCAAGTTCGAACTGGTCTCGCCCGAGCGGCTGCTCGTTTCCGAGCAGGTGGAGTCCGTGGTCATTCCGGGCGCCGAAGGCGAGATGACCGTGATGGCGCAGCATGCGCCGGTCATGACCACCATCAAGCCGGGCGTCGTCACGATAAAGACCGCGGGCGGCAAGGAAGAGCGCTTCGTCGTGTTCGGCGGTTTCGCCGACATCCTGCCTTCCGGCTGCACGCTGCTTGCCGAATCGGCGACGCATGTGAACGACATCGATCGCGCCGATCTGGCTCGCCGCATTCAGGAAGCCAAGGAAGACGCCGCCGACGCCAAGGACGACGAGAGCCGCAGCAAGGCCGAGCAGTTCCTCAGCCAGCTCACCACGCTGGAAGGCGCTCTGCTGCCGGCCTGATTTCGGCTGCCGACAAGCGATCGAGAAAGGTGGGGCTTGCCCCCGCCTTTTTTGTTGCCGCTTTCTCCGTTTGCGAAACATTCCCGAATGCGAATGGGCTCGACTCCGCCCGCACTGCGGGTGGTGAACGGGTCGGCCGGCGAACAAGTGTGAAGCCGCCCAGCTCACCGCCGAGCCAATGCCAGGCACAAACGCTATCCGGCCGTTCCGCTCTTGCCATTAATGCCGAGCGCGGCGAGAGCCAGCTTCGGGCCGCCCTGCTTGAAATGGACGAGATGCGTGGCGACAAATTCGATCAATTTCCGCCGTTCCGAATGACCCTTGGCAAAGCCGGCGAGATCGAACACCGCCGCCGTCATCTCCGCCGTCGGCGGATTGCGGCCGAACAGGTCGCCGAGGGCGGCATCGAGCGGATCGGTGAAATGGCTTTCCGGCAACGTCTTGCCGCGCGCGGCGCATGCGGCGATCCAGGCGGCGACAACCAGCGACAAATGTTCCGGCAGCAAACCCGCTTCCAGCCGGGCAAGGGCGGAGGCGACGATGCGTTGCGGCAGCTTCTGGCTGCCGTCATTGGCGATCTGCGCGGTGCGGTGGGCAAGCGCCGTGTTGGAAAAGCGCGCGGCAAGCTCGGCCGTGTAGGGGATCGGATCGAGCCCGGCGTCCTGCGGCAGCGTTGGAATGGCCTCGGCCCACAGCCAGTCCACGAACTGCCGGATCGACGGATCGGCAAAGGCCTGGTCGACGGTGGCGTGGCCGCTGAGCAGGCCGAGATAGGCGATGCCGGAATGCGCGCCGTTGAGCAGCCTCAGCTTCATGTCCTCGAACGGGCCGACATCCTCGACCATGGCGACGCCGAATTTCTCCCAGGCCGGCCGCCCGGCGGGAAAGCGGTCCTCGATCACCCATTGCCGGAACGGCTCGGTCATCACCGGCCACGCGTCATCGATGCCAAGTTGTTGCGCAACACGCGCCCGGTCCGCGTCCGTCGTCGCCGGCACGATGCGGTCGACCATGCTTGACGGGAAGGCCACGTCATCGGCGACATGGCGCGTGAGGTCGGCATCGCCCTGACGGGCGGCCCCGGCATCGCCCTGGTGGGCGAGCCGTAGATCCCGGAGCTTCGCATATTCGATCAACAGCCGGTGCAGCGTGGCGCCGTTTGCCGGCAGGTTGTCGCAGCAGAGCACGGTGAAAGGTTGTGCGCCGGCCGCGCGACGGCGCGCCAAGGCCTCGGCAAGAAAGCCATGCGCGGTCTTCGGCGATCCTGGGTTGGCGAGGTCGTGGACAATATCAGGATGCGTGCTGTCGAGCGTGCCGTCGGCCGCCCTGAGATAGGCCTTTTCGGTGATGGTGAGCGTGACGATGCGGATGCGCGGATCGGTCAGCGCGGCGAGCACCGCGCCTGGGTCTTCCGGGGCGACGAGCAAGGACTGGATCGAGCCGACGACTTGCAGTTGTTCGCCGGCGCTGTCCCTGATTGCCAGCGTGTAGAGCCCGTCCTGCGGCTTGAGCGCATCGCGCGTGTCGGGACTGCGCAGCGAGACGCCGACGATGCCCCAATCGCTCTCGCCGTCCGCCAGGCAGGCATCGACATAGGCAGCCTGGTGGGCACGGTGAAAGGCGCCGACGCCAAGATGGACGATGCCGGGCGCGACGGACTTGCGGTCGTAGCGAGGCACCAGAACTTCGGCCGGCAGCTCCGCAAAGGTAGCGTTTGACAGGCGGCCGCTCATGGAAGCCAATCTCCGATCGGAAAACGACGGCAGCGACGTAACACCCGCTGTCACCATACACAATGGCCGCGTTCCTTTGGAAAGTCATCATACAACTGCATAATATTTGTATGTTGACATTATCTCTGACCGATCTACCAATAGCGAAGCCTGGGAGGAGCCGCGTGGCCGCATTGACCGATCCGGACCTGCTGTTCGCGCCGGAAACGCGATCATTGGCGCGCGACCTTTACGCGGGTGTGAAGGACCTGCCGATCGTCAGTCCGCACGGCCATACCGACCCGCGCTGGTACGCGCTCAACGAACCGTTTCCCGATCCGGCGCAGCTCTTGATCGTGCCGGACCATTACATTTTCCGCATGCTGTTCAGCCAAGGCGTGCGGCTGGAGGAACTCGGCGTGCCGACGCTCGACGGTTCGCCGGTCGAGACCGACGGCCGGGCGATCTGGCGGCGCTTCGCCGAACATTATTATCTCTTCCGCGGCACGCCGACACGGCTCTGGCTCGACCATGTGTTCGAACATCTGTTCGGCATCGAGGAGCCGCTCACCGCGACCAGCGCCGACCGCATCTACGATACGATAGCCACGCTGCTGCAGCGCGACGACTATCGGCCGCGCGCGCTGTTCGAACGCTTCAACATCGATGTGATCGCGACGACCGAAGGCGCGCTCGACGATCTCAAATGGCACCGGACGATCCGCGACAGCGGCTGGAACGGCCGTGTCGTCACCGCCTACCGGCCGGACGCCGTGGTCGATCCCGATTTCGAAGGGTTTGCTTCCAATCTCGATCGCCTCGGCGAGATCACCGGATGCAACACCGGAAGGTGGTCCGGCTATCTCGATGCGCATCGAAAGCGCCGCGCCTATTTCAAGGAATTCGGCGCGACCTCGTCCGATCACGGCCATCCGACGGCCGAGACCGCCAATCTTTCCGACGTGGCGGCCGAAGATCTGTTCAACCGCATCCGGAGCGGCTCCGAGGATGAGCGCGAGCGAAAACTGTTCCGAGCCCAGATGCTGACCGAGATGGCCAAGATGAGCCGCGACGACGCCTTGGTGATGCAGATCCATCCTGGATCATGGCGCAATCATTCGCCTTCTGTCTTCCAGAGATTCGGCCGCGACAAGGGCTTCGATATCCCGACCCGGACCGATTATGTGACGGCGCTGAAGCCGCTGCTCGACTGCGTCGGGCTGGAGCGCGACCTCACAATCATCCTGTTCACGCTCGACGAGACGAGCTATGCGCGCGAGCTTGCGCCGCTCGCCGGCGTCTATCCGGCGCTCAAGCTCGGGCCGGCCTGGTGGTTCCACGACAGCCCGGAAGGCATGCGCCACTTCCGCGAGATGACCACCGAGACGGCCGGCTTCTACAACACCGTCGGCTTCAACGACGACACGCGCGCCTTTCCGTCGATCCCGGCGCGCCACGACGTCGCGCGGCGTGTCGACTGCGCCTTTCTGGCGCGGCTGGTCGCAGAGCATCGCCTCCGGGAGGAGGAGGCGCATGAGCTGGCGCGGGAGCTTGCCTACTCGCTTGCCAAGAAAGCGTATCGGCTCTGAGCCAGGGCATCCGTGATTTTTGAAGGGAGGAAAGAACATGTTGCGTATTTCGAGATTGCTGGCGGCGACATTCGCCATCGGGTCCTTGATGATCGGCACCGCGCGGGCCGAAACCGTCCTGCGCTCTTCGGACACCCATCCGGACGGCTATCCGACAGTCGAGGCGGTCAAATATATGGGCGAGCTGATCAAGCAGCGCACCAACGGGCGCTATTCGATCGAGGTCTATCATTCGGCGCAGCTCGGCGAGGAAAAGGATACGATTGAGCAGACCCAGGCCGGCGTCATCGACCTCGATCGCGTCTCCATGGGGCCGTTCAACGGCATCGTGCCGGAAACCGCCGTGCCGTCGTTGCCCTACATCTTCCGCTCGGTCGAGCATATGCGCCATGTCATGGACGGGCCGATCGGCGACGAGATCCTGAAGGCCTTCGAAGCGCATGACCTTGTCGGACTCGCCTTCTACGATTCCGGCGCGCGCTCCTTCTACAACACCAAGAAGGACATCGCCTCGATGGCAGACATGAAGGGCATGAAGTTCCGCGTCATCCAGTCGGACGTCTTTGTCGACATGGTGAACGCGCTTGGCGCCAACGCCACGCCGATGGCCTATGGCGAGGTCTATTCGGCGTTGCAGACCGGCGTCATCGACGGCGCCGAGAACAACTGGCCGAGCTTTGAATCGGCCAAGCACTACGAGGTCGCCAAGCACTATACGCTGGATCAGCACCAGATCGTGCCGGAGGTGCTGGTGATGTCGAAGGCAAGCTGGGACAAGCTCGCGCCGGAAGACCAGGCGATCGTGCGCCAGGCGGCCAAGGACAGCGTCGTTAAGATGCGCGAGCTGTGGGACGCGCAGGAAAAGAAGTCGCGCGACATCGTCGAGAAGGCCGGCGTCAAGGTCAGCGAGATAGACAAGCAGCCGCTGATCGACGCGATGAAGCCGGTCTACGACAAATATCTGTCGACGCCCGAGCTCAAGGACCTCGCCGCCCGCATCCAGGCGACGAAATGACTGGGATGGGCAACGGGCCCGGTGGCACGGAGGCTTCCGCGCTGCCATCCAGCCGGTCGGGTCCGAAAGGGTTCTGGCTGCGGGTGGAACGGGCCCTTTCCGGGCTTGCGCGGTTGGCCTTATGGGTCAGCGGCACCGGGCTGACGCTGATGACCGTCATCATCTTCTGGCAGGTTTTCTCGCGCTACGTGTTGAACCGCTCGCCGAGTTGGACCGAATCCTCATCCGTGCTGCTGATGGGCTGGTTCATCTTTCTCGGCGCCGCCGTCGGCGTGCGCGAGCGCACGCATCTCGGCTTCGACGTGCTGCTCTATGTCTTGCCTGCCTCGGCCAAGGCGGTGCTGCGCAGCATTTCCGATCTCGTCGTGCTGGCCTTCGGCACCGGCATGATCGTCTATGGCGTGCAACTGGCCAGGCTGACCTGGAACACGGTGATGCCATCGCTCGCCTTGCCTGGCGGCGTCAGCTTCCTGCCGGTCATCCTGGGTGGCGGGCTCGTCTGCCTGTTTTCACTCGAGCGGCTGGCGGGGCGCTTTGCCGGGCTGCCGGTCGATGCCGACATCTACGCAACCGGCGAGGAGCTTTGAACCATGGCGCTGATCGTGCTTTTCGGCACTTTCGTCTTCCTGCTGGTTATCGGCACGCCGATCGCGTTCTGCCTCGGCGTCGCCAGCTTCGCGACGATCCTCACGATCGGCCTGCCACCCGTCGTGGTGTTCCAGCGGCTCAATTCCGGCGTCAGCGTCTTTTCGCTGATGGCCATCCCGTTCTTCATCTTCGCCGGCGACCTTATGGTTCGCGGCGGCATCGCCGCCCGCCTGGTGGCATTGGCCGGGTCCCTGGTCGGCCATCTGCGCGGCGGTCTGGGCCAAGTCAACATTGCCGCGTCGACCATGTTCGGCGGTATTTCCGGTTCGGCGGTGGCCGATGCCTCAGCCGTCGGCGGGCTGATGATCCCGCAGATGAAGGCGCGCGGCTACGGCGTCGACTATGCCGTCAACATCACCTCAGTCGGCGCCATCATTGCGCTGCTGATCCCGCCGTCGCACAACATGATCATCTATTCGATCTCGGCCGGCGGCCGCATCTCGATAGCGGATCTTTTCACCGCCGGGGTTCTGCCGGGGCTGCTGCTGGCCTTGTCACTGATGGTCACCGCCTATCTGGTGGCAAGCCGGCGCGGCTATCCGACGGAACCGTTTGCCGGTTTCGGCCGGGCCTTGCAGTTGCTTGTCGCCGCCATTCCCGGGCTGATCCTGATCGGCATCATCTTTGGCGGCGTCCGATCCGGTATCTTCACCGCCACCGAAAGCTCGTGCATTGCCATCGTCTATGCTTTCCTGGTGACATTGATCATCTACCGGTCGATGAGCTGGAACGATTTCGTCACCGCGACCACCGCGGCGGTGCGCACGACAGCGATGGTGCTGATGATTATCGGCTGCGCCGCGGCCTTCGGCTGGCTGCTGGCCTATCTCCGGGTTCCGGCAGCGCTTGTCGCGTTTTTGCAGTCCGTGTCCGACAACAAGCTGGTCATACTGCTCCTGATCAATGTCGTCCTGCTCATCCTCGGCACATTCATGGATATGTCGCCGCTCATCATTATCACCACGCCCATCTTCCTGCCGGTGGTCATGGCCTATGGCGTCGATCCCGTGCATTTCGGCGTCATCCTGATCCTCAATCTCGGCATCGGCCTTTGCACGCCGCCGGTCGGCGCGGTGCTGTTCGTCAGTTGCGCCATCGGTCGCATTCCCATCTGGACGGCGATGCGCTCGATCTGGCCCTTCTATGGAGCGGCCTTCGCGGTGCTGATGCTTGTCACCTACATACCGGAAATCTCATTGTGGCTGCCGAGCCTGTTCCATTAGGAGGGCACCACGTGTCCCAAACAGTTGCCGACCTCAGGGTCGAACGGAAGCCGAAACTGTCGGAGACCGTGGTCGCGGCGATCCGCAAGCAGCTCTTGGCAGGCGAGGTTCCGCCCGGACAGAAGCTGCCAACCGAAGGCCAACTGACGGAGACTTTCGGCGTCAGCCGCACGGTCATCCGCGAGGCGCTGGCCAAGCTTGCCGCCGATGGCCTGGTCGAAGCGCGGCAAGGCGCCGGCGTCTTCGTCAGCGAGCACATCTCGACGACCTTCGGCGTTTTGGCCGCCGACATGGGAGCCAAGGATTCGGTCGCGCTCAACGTGCTCGAGGTCCGCCTCGCGATCGAAATCGAATCGGCGGGCCTAGCCGCCATCCGACGCAACGCCGCCCAGGAGGCCGCGATCCAGGAGGCCTTCTTCGAGTTCGAGCGGCTGCTGCTCGCCAGTCAGCCGACCGGCCCGGCCGACCTCGCCTTCCACCGCACGATCGCCAGCGCCACCAACAACCCGTTCTATGTCGAGATGCTCGATGTGCTGGGACGCCGCGCCATTCCCTGCGACGTGACCTCGCCCTGGTCGACAGAGATCGTCCAGTCGGACGAGTACCAGCGCGGCCTGCAGCGCGAGCACCTCGTCATCCTCAATGCGATCTCGGCGGGCGATGCCGAGGCCGCGCGCGAGGCGATGCGCACGCATCTGACCCGCAGCCAGCAGCGCTACCGCGAGCGGCTGCAGGCCAGACAGGCCTATTATGCCAATTCGCTGAAAGCGGCATCGACCGAGTGACCGTCAGACAAGGCCTAGAAATGGACCAGAGCCTAGAAATGGACCAGACACACACCGAATTTTCCTCGCGCTTCGCCATCGATCCTATCGCCGCCGCGGCCATGGGGACCGACGAGCTGCGCCACCATTTCCACGTCGAGGGGCTTTTCCAGCCGGGCCTTGTCAGCCTGACCTACACGCATTACGACCGCATGATCGTCGGGGGCGCCATGCCGGTCGACAAAATCCTGCCGCTCGAGGCGATCAAGCCGATCGGAACCAAGGCTTTCCTCGATCGCCGCGAACTGATCGCCGTCAACATCGGCGGCGCCGGCACCGTCACGGCCGGCGGCCTGCCTTACGAATTGGCGGCGCGCGACATGGTCTATCTCGGCATGGGCACTGAGCAGGTGTCGTTCGCCTCGGCGGAGCCCGACAAGCCGGCAAAATTCTACCTGCTGAGCGCGCCGGCGCATCGAACCTATCCCAGCCGGTTGATCCGCGTCGGCGACGCCAGGCGGCTCGACCTCGGCAGTCTGGCGACCAGCAACGAACGCTCGATCTTCCAGTTCATCCACGCCGACGGCGTCAAGACCTGCCAGCTCGTCGTCGGCATGACGCAATTGGCGCCTGGATCGGTGTGGAACACCATGCCCTGCCATGTGCATGACCGGCGCATGGAAGCCTATCTCTATTTCGATCTGCCGGAAGGGCAGCGCGTCTTCCACTTCATGGGCGAACCGGACGAGACGCGCCATATCGTCATGCGCAGCGAGGAGGCGGTGCTGTCGCCGGGCTGGTCGATCCATTCGGGCGCCGGCACATCCAACTACGCCTTCATCTGGGCGATGGCCGGCGACAATGTCGACTATACCGACGTCGACCAGGTGGCGATGGATCAATTGCGATGAGCGATCCTTCCGCCTTCAGCCTCACGGGCAAGCGCATCCTGGTCACCGGCGCCAACACCGGCATCGGGCAAGGCATCGCCGTGTCGGTCGCGCGCGCCGGCGGCATGGTCGTCGGCGCAGGCCGCTCGGCGATGGACGAGACGGCCGGGAAGGTCGCGGCGGCGGGGGGCAGCTTCGAAGCGGTACGGGCCGATCTCGGCGATCCGGCCGAGGCAGTTGCGATGCTCGACCGGGTCTGGGGCGAAAGCGGCCCGCTGGACGGCCTCGTCAACAATGCCGGCATCATCCGGCGCGCCGACGCGGTCGACCTCAGCGAAGCCGACTGGGACGAGGTGATGGACGTCAATTTGAAGACGGTCTTTCGCCTCTGCCAGGGTTTCGCGAGGCGCGTGCTTGCGGATCCGGGACGGCGCGGCAAGATCGTCAACATAGGCTCGGTGCTGAGCTTCCAGGGCGGCATCCGCGTTGCCTCCTACACGGCCTCGAAGCACGGCGTGCTCGGCCTCACAAGGCTGCTCGCCTGCGAATGGGCGGCAAAAGGCATCAACGTCAACGGCATCGCGCCGGGCTATATCGAGACCAACAACACCGAAGCCTTGCGCGCCGATCCCGACCGCAGCGCCGCGATCCTCGGGCGCATTCCGGCCGGACGCTGGGGCCAGCCCGCGGATATCGGCGACGTGGCGGCGTTCCTGCTCGCGCCGGCGTCGGACTACGTGCACGGCGCGGTCATGCCTGTCGATGGCGGCTGGCTGGCGCGATGACAGTTTCCTGCCCATTTCGAACAGACGTTGAGTGATGACCGATATCTTTTCCCACGCGGGCGAAAAAGCCTGGGAGCCGACGGCGGACGGCAACCGACGGCGGGTGCTGGTGCACACCGATGAGTTGATGATGGTCGAGTTCGCCTTCGACAAGGGCGGCATCGGCGCGCTGCATTCGCATCCGCACGTCCAGGCAAGCTACATCGCCGAGGGCCGCTTCGAGGTCACCATCGACGGCCGGTCGGAGATCCTCGAAACAGGAGGCAGCTTCATCGTGCCGTCCAATCTCGTGCATGGCGTCAAGGCGCTGGAGGCCGGGCGGCTGGTCGACAGCTTCGCGCCCTGCCGGGCCGATTTCCTGGGCTAGATCGTGATGGCGTTTCGTTGAATCGCCGTCACGATCTAACTCTTTGTTGGAGCATGATCTTTCTCCGAAAAACCGGTTCCTACTTTTCGGGATCATGCTCTAGAGCGTTTCAGCGTTTCACGGAAACGCCGGACTGCACTGGAGCGGCTTCACGCCTTTCCGGGACCGGCGCGGCCGCCGCGTGGTCGCGGCAGCCTGCCGCGAGCAGGCGATGCGCGGCATCGAGTATGGCCCCGACCGGCGTGTCGGCGACATTGGCCGAACGGCCTCGCCTTGGCGCCGTGACGACCTCGACCCTGCTCGAAAGCGGTCGCCAGCGCTCCATATTGGCGCCGTTGTTGACGATCACCGCCGGCGTCATGACGGCGGCCAGAAGATGCGCCAGTCCGCCCTCCATGCCGATATAGGCGACCGCCATCTCACCCAGCGCCAGCAGGAGATCGTCGAAGCCTGCGACGTCCGGCGCGAGTTCCGGGCCGGCCACCTGGAGGCGACTTTCCCTGGCGACGAGAGCCTGCGGCGTCGGTCCGCTGCCGGGCGTCGCCAGATAGAGCACCCGGTAGCCGGCATCGATGAGATTGCCGGCGACGGCCACCACTTGATCTTCACTCATGCACTTCCTGGCCTGGGCATTGCCGCCAAGCAGGACGAGCGGACGGCCGCAACCGTCCCGCAACCGGCGCGCCCGCGCGCGGGCGGCGTCCGAAACATCGAGCCTGTGATCGAAAGGCAGATGCCGGCCCGCCAGGCGCTCGATGAGCCGGTGATAGCGCCAGGCATTGTGTTCCGGCCGCAGCGTCAATCGCGTGCCCCAGCGCAGCGACAGAAGATGGCCGGCAAAATTCGCTTCGTGGCGGATGCCCCGGCCCGCGAGTTGCAGAGCCGTGAGCATCAGGCCCGGCACGCCGGTCCGCAGATCGACGACGATGGCCTTGCGGCCGCGCGGCGCGAATTCGGCGAGGATGGCGGAAAGCGGCGTCTTCGTCCTGAAGTCATCGACGAGATGCGCGACATGCTTGCGCAACGCCTGCGAGAGCGATGAACCGCGCATGGCGCCGTAGACGACATGGCTTTGGGGAAAGGCCGTTCTTGCCGCACGCAGGGCCGGAATCCGCAGCAGGCCGTCGCCAAGCGCGTCGTTGCGGGCATAGAAGATCAGCACGGGCGCGGACGAATCCATCGTGACGGCGAATTCCATTGATGTGTGATGCCGCAGAAGCTGGATCGCAAGAATTCTTGCAAGAAAAATCAGCACCCCCGGCTGAAATCCCGCAGGAACATGCCTGGTTTCTTGTATAAGGAAAAGCTTGGCTTTGTCATCCCGCCGGCGGGGACCGGGTTGGCGATGTCAGGCTCGACATGGCCCGGGGGGTTCCGGCTTCGAACAAGGCTATTTCGGCCAATGAACCGAGGGCGGCTGGGGCCAAGTCGTTCCACGCGATGGGGGTGGATATGCCAAAACTCGGGGCGGCCGTCGGTTTTCTGATGGCCCGGTCAAGCAGGGAGCTTGATCGCCTTGTGACGGCCGTCAAAATTCGCTGGCGGTCGAGGCCGAATGCGTGGGCCGCGCGGGCCAACAAGATATTCATAGCCGGATGTGCGCGCAGCGGAACGACCTTGACGCAACGCGTCATGAAAAGCTTCGAGGATACTTTCGTCTGGCCGCCCGAGGCGCGGCACACGAAATTCTATCTGCTGGACCGCCGGGAAAACAATCTGGTCGTCAAGCGCGATTCCCGGGCCTTCGCCCACCTGGCAAAATTGCCTGCCGACATCGGTCTCGTCTATTGCGTTCGACATCCTTTGGATGTGCTCACCAGCGTGCATCCGCAGACCATGGAGGAACGCCGATTTCACACCACGGCGGACCGCTGGGTGCTGGAATACGATGCGCTGCTGAGCCTGAGAAAGGCGCAGCCGGTGCGCGATATTCTCTACGTGCGCTACGAAGACACGATCGCCGACCCGGACGCCGTACAACAACGGATCGCAGATCGATTCGGGCTCCGCCCGAGAGTGCCGGTGACCGGGGACGGGCAGGGCCCTATCCACGCACGCTCGCTGCGTAAGTGGGAGCGCAACGAAGACTATCGCGCCTATCTTCAAGGCCAGCTGTCACAGGCCGTTCTTGGACCCATGCATGCCTTCTGTCGCGAATTCGGCTACGACATGCCTGCCTGGACCGGCGCTACCGGGTGAAGCATTTCAGCGCTGCTGCAGCGCCAGGCGTATGCCGAGCGCGCAATAGATGCCGCCGACCGCCTTGCCCTGCCATTTCAGCACTGCCGGATTGCGGCGCAGTAAGGAACCCAAGCCGCCCGCGCTGACGGCGAAGACGACCGTGCTGAAGAGCCCGAGCAGGACAAAGATGATGCCCAGCGTCATCAGCTGCAGCACCACGAAACCGGATTGCGGGTGCACGAATTGCGGCAGGAAGGCCAGGAAGAACAGCGCGGTCTTCGGATTGAGCACTTCGGTCAGGATCGCCTGCCGGAAGGCCCTGCCCGCCGAGACGGGCAACGACCTAGCCGACGGATCGGCTGGCGCCTTTTCGAAAATGGCGCGGATGCCGAGGTAAACGAGATAGGCCGCGCCGATGTATTTGACGATGCTGAACAGCGTCGCCGAAGCGGCGATGACGGCCGAGATGCCGACGATGGCCATGACGGTGTGGATCACATCGCCCGCGGCGACGCCGGCGCCGGTGGCGATGCCGACCTTCGTGCCCGAACTCGTCGCCCGCGCGACCGTGAGCAGCGTCGCCGGCCCCGGGACGAAGACGAAGCCGAACACGACCGCGATATAGGTGATGAGCGTGACGGGGTCGATCATGCGAGGGTTCCTTTGCGCCAGCCGCCGCCCTTCATCGGGCGGCCTGGCGTCATAGCACCGCAGAACGGGCCGGCGAAACTCCGGCGGCGATGCCGGCGTCGCCGCGAAGCGGAACGGCCTGGCGGCCCGTCAGGCTTCGACGATTTCATCACAGCGTCCTCGCCTTGGCGGTGCGTGTTCGGGCAGGCCAGGCTTTGGCTTCCGTTTTAACGCACGCCGTTGTATCGAAACGACAAGGCCGAACGATGCCGGACCGGCCATCGTCAAAGCGCCTGCCGCGCGGCGGCGGCAGGATCAATCCTTGAAGGGGGCTGGCTTGGAAGAGCAAGCGACACGTGAGAGCCGGCGAAACCGGGCTGGAACGTGCAGGCTCCGCAACAGGCTGGCTGGCCGTCGGGATGGAACCGGCGACCGGAAGCAGCCCGCCGCATGATCGCGCAACCCGTTCTCACCGCAAAGCGGCATGGGCTCATCGTGACGCCAGACATGTTGCCCGGCGGCGATGGGATGAACATCAACGGACCGTCGCTGATCGGCATGCCCGACTGGGCGCCGGGGCGGCTCGGCGCCTATTATCTCTATTTCGCTGACCACAATGGCTCCTATATCCGCCTCGCTCACGCGGATTCGATCGAGGGTCCGTGGCGCATCCATCCCGGAGGGGTGCTGTCGCTCGATCAATGCCCCTTCATCGAAGGCCACATCGCGTCTCCCGACGTTCACGTCGATCGGCGCCAGCGTCGCTTCATTATGTATTTTCATGGACCGGCAAAAGGCAGGGAAGGCCAGATGACCTTTGCCGCGACATCCGGTGACGGCCTTCATTTCAATCCGCTTTCCGAGCCGCTCGGGCCATCCTATGCCCGGTTCTTCCACCACGGCCAATGGTGGTACGGTCTTCTCGGGACAGGGGCCGTCACCGTCTTCCGCTCCAGGACCGGCATCTCCGATTTCGAACGGGGTCCGGCCGTTCTTCACGGCATGAAGCGTCTCCCCGTCCCACGGCATCTGGCGCTGCAGAAATCCGGCCGCTGGCTGCGCGTCTATTACACGCGCAGGGGCGACGCGCCGGAACGGATCCTTCACGGCACGATCGATCTCGCCGAGGACTGGCGAAACTGGACGGTGCGGGGCGAGACCGAACTGCTGCGGCCGCAGATGGATTTCGAAGGGGCGGGCTTGCCGGTCCATCGCAGCCGGGAAGGCCCGGCCAAGGGCAAGGAGAACGCGTTGCGCGACCCCGCCATTTTCGAGGAGGACGGGCGAAGCTGGCTGCTCTACGCCGTCGCCGGAGAGAGCGGCATCGCCTTGGCCGAGATCATTTCGAGGGACGTCCCTGCCAAAGCAGTCCGGACGCCGGCGACCACTCTGCGGCGTGGCGCAAGACGGCTGTTCTGGCGCTTGCGCAAGGCTGCGCCCTGGCTGCCCTCGGCAATGACGTCTCGCAAAAGAATCTTCATTGCCGGCTGCGCCCGCAGCGGAACCACGCTCAGCCGTCGCTTGATGGGGTGCTTCGACGATATCTATGTCCATGCGGACGAAGCGCCCTACCGGACGCTGCTCGAACTGGATCGGCCCGAATTCAATCTGGTCGTAAAACGCACCTATGAGAGCCATAAGGACATCGAGCATCTGCCGGATTCGATCGGGTTGATCTATTGCGTGCGGCATCCTTTCGACGTGCTCACCAGCTCTCATCCGGAGACTGTGAACGAGCGGCGCTTTCATGTAACGACCGAGCGCTGGGAGGCGGAGTATGACGGATTGATGCGCCTTAGAAAGGCTCAGCCCGAAAGAGCCGTTTTCCATCTGCGCTATGAGGACTTGATCGCTGAACCCGATATCGTCCAGGGCAGGATCGCTCGGTCGTTCGGGCTTTCACCGGTCACCCTGTACAGCCGGGATGCGGACAATCCGATACGGCCGACGTCGCTGAAAAAATGGGAGCGCAATGAAGAATTCCGGACCTATCTGCGTGGCCTGCCGGCGGCGTTCCTCGCCCGCGTGGAAAGCTTCTGCCGCGAATTCGGCTACGACATGCCGGCCGATTGAACGCGGGAACGGCGCGGTGATGCCGGTACAGGCAGCGGGCCTGCGGGCCGAGGACCACAAGCGGCGCGTCCTGAAGGATGTGTTCGGCTTCGACGATTTTCGCCCGGGGCAGGCGAGCGTGATCGAGGCGTTGCTGGCCGGGCGCCATGTGCTGGCGGTCATGCCGACGGGCGCCGGCAAGTCGCTCTGCTACCAGGTTCCGGCGCTGGTCAAGGGCGGGCTCACCATCGTGGTGTCGCCGCTGGTGGCGCTGATGCAGGACCAGGTCGCCGCCTTGCGCCTTGCCGGGGTGGCCGCCGACACCATCAATTCCTCGCTCGACCGCGACGCCAATGTCGCGGCCTGGCGCCGCGTCGCGTCCGGACAGACGCGGCTGCTCTATATGGCGCCGGAGCGGCTGATGACGGAGCGGATGCTCGAAGCCCTGTCCCGGCTCGATATCGGCCTGATCGCCATCGACGAGGCGCATTGCATCTCGCAGTGGGGCCCGGCCTTCCGGCGCGAATATGAGGACCTGTCGCGGCTGCGCGGGCTGTTTCCGCAAGCGCCCATCATCGCGCTGACGGCGACGGCGGACGAGGCTACCCGCGCCGACATCGAAGCGCGGCTGTTTGCCGGGCGGGCCGAGACCCTGGTGCTGGGCTTCGACCGGCCCAACATCAAGCTGGCGATAGAGCCCAAGCAGGACAGCAAGCGCCAGCTGCTGCGCTTCATCGAGCGTCACCAGGGCAAGAGCGGCATCATCTATTGCCTGTCGCGCCGCAAGACGGAGGAAATGGCGGCCTTCCTGGACAGGAACGGCGTGCGCGCGCTCGCCTACCATGCCGGCATGAGCAAGGACGCGCGGGAGGCGAACCAGAACGCGTTCATGAGCCTCTCCGGCGTCGTCATGGTGGCGACCATCGCTTTCGGCATGGGCATCGACAAGCCCGATGTCGCCTATGTCTTCCACACCGACCTGCCCGGCAGCCTGGAGGCGTATTACCAGGAGATCGGCCGTGCCGGACGCGACGGCCGGTCGGCGGAAGCGCACATGCTCTACGGTGCCGGCGACATCCGCACGCGGCGGATGTTCATCGACGACGAGGACACCTCGCCCGAGCACAAAAGACGGGCGCATCGCCGGCTCGACACGTTGATCGGCTATTGCGAGACGGCGCAGTGCCGGCGCCAGGTGCTGCTCGGCTATTTCGGCGAGGAGGCGCAGGCCTGCGGCAATTGCGACAACTGCCTCGACCAGGCGCCGCGCGCCGATGGCGGGACGGAGGCGCGGATCATCCTCGCGGCTGTCGCGCAGAGCGGCGAGCGCTTCGGCGCCGCCCATGTCATCGACATCCTGCTCGGCCATGAGACCGAAAAGGTGTTGGCCAGGGGCCATCAGAAGCTCACCAGCTTCAAGACCGGCATCGTGCACAGGAAGCCGGTCTGGCTGTCGCTCATCCGGCAACTCGTCGCCGGCGGCTTCCTGGTGCCGGACCCCGACGGCCATGGCGGTCTCGCCATCTCGGAAGCTGGCCGCGCGCTCGGGCGTGGCGAGGTTGCGTTCGAGTATCGTGTCGAGGGCCGGGACCGTCTTGCGCGCGGCAGGAAGCGGGCCGCGCAGGGTTCCGCCATGGGCGGCGAGGGCGTGGACACTTCCTTGCTGACCGCGCTCAAGACGTTGCGGCTGCGGCTCGCCAAGGAACGCCAGGTGCCGGCCTATGTGGTGTTTTCCGACCGCACCCTGATCGACATGGCCGAGCGCCGTCCGCGCGACCTCGACGATTTCGCCGAAGTCAACGGCGTCGGTGCAGCCAAGCTCAAGGAGTTCGGGGAGGCGTTCTTGAGTGCGATCGCGGCGCACCCGTCAGAGAACTGACAAGACGTATATCTCAGCCTACTGCGCCGGAGTCTGCCGCTCAACCCACGCCTTGGATGGCCTGAACCATGGCATTTGCGGCTTCAACGGACTGGAGGCCAGCTTCGCGCACCAGCGTGCGCCAGGTGAAGAAGCTCAGCGCCACGCGCAGCATCGCTCGCTGGCTGCCGCCAAGGCCTTCGCCGAGCACTCCCTGGCAGGTCGCGAAATACGGGACGATGCTCGCCTCGACAGCCTCCCGGGTTGGCGGGTGATGTTCGGCGTCGCGCAACACGCTGGCCACCACGCTTTCATTGCGCTCGTACCATTCGTAGATCGCCAGCAGCGCGATTCGCATCCGTTCGCCTGGGTCGGCCACAACTCGCCACGGCTCCGGGCTCGGCAGCGGATGCGTCTCCATGTGCGTGCTCGAGCAGGCCTGCAGCAGGCTGCGCTCGTCGGGGAAGTGGGCGTAGAGCGTGTGTCGCTGAACGCCGGCACGCTCGGCGACCAAGCTGAAGGTCGTTGCTGCGGGACCAACGCTACCGTGCAGGTCGATCGCAGCTTCGACGATGCGCCGCCGGGTTTCCGCCTGCTGCTCGGCACGGCGTTTAAGGGTGTATTTGCGGGTCATGTATTTAAATGCACACGTATGTGCACCCATTGTTGACAGGGCTCTAATATTTCGCTACACACATATGTACTTCGATTTTGATCGAAGTCCAGCCCGGGATCAACCGGGAGAGGGAACGCAACCATTGTTTTGCAGGAGGTTCCATGGAAACGAAAATCGACGAAATCGCCGAGGGCATCTACCGCCTATCGACCTATGTATCGGACATCGCTCCGCCCGTCGGCTTCACCTTCAACCAGTTCCTGGTCATGGGCGATGAGCCGCTCATGTTCCACACCGGTCTGCGGAAGCTGTTCGCGCTCAACCGCGACGCGCTTGCCCGCATCATCCCGCCGGAGCGTCTTCGCTGGATTGGATTTGGCCATTTCGAATCCGACGAATGCGGCGCCATGAACGAGTGGCTCTCCGTTGCGCCGCAAGCAACGGCCGCGCACGGACAGACAGGCGTTTACGTGTCGCTCGACGATTTCGCGGATCGTGCGCCGCGGGTGCTGAAGGATGGCGAGGTGATGGACATCGGCGGCGGCAAGCGCGTGCGCTTCATCGATACACCGCACACGCCGCATGGCTGGGACGCCGGCGTCATGTACGAGGAATCGACCGGCACCCTGCTCTGCGGCGATCTGTTCACCCAACTCGGCAACGACCGCGCGCTGACCGAAGGCGATGTTGTCGGCCCGGCGATCGCCGCCGAGGATCTGTTCAAATACTCGGCACTCAATCCCGGCATGGGCACGACGATCCGCGAGCTTGCCAAGCTCGCGCCACGCACTCTGGCGCTCATGCACGGTCCGTCATTTTCCGGCGACGGGGCTGCGGCCCTGCGGGCCCTTGCCGACGACTACGACCGCCGTGTCTCGGCTCAGATGGCCGAAGCCATGCAGAGGCTGGCAGCATGAGCGCGCTCGTAAATGGTACAAAGACGGACTGCCGGATCACCGGCGTTTGCGGCCGTCGGGGGCGCACCTGCCCGCACGCCGGCTTCGTATGCCGCATCCTGCTTCGGGCTCAGGATGTCAGTCCTGCGAAGGGCGCCGCGCGAATGCGTAGCCTGAAATGAATGAGCGGCCTCCTTCGCCAAGGCTTCGGAGGCCATCTTCGCGAAGGATCGCCAATCAGCTGGCGAGGCAGCATTTCTTGAATTTCTTGCCGCTTCCGCAAGGGCACGGATCGTTGCGCCCGATGTCGCGCCAAGGGTTGGTGGCTGGAGTGACGCTGGAGAAGGCCCGGTCCAGCCATGAGGCTTGCCCACCCTCGTCCTCGTCAAGATCGAAATCGTCGTCGCCAAACTCTAAGCCGTCGTCATCGTCAAGGCCGCGGGTCCAATCCAGCGCCACAAGGACATCCTCGATATAACTCAGACTGGCGCGATCGAACCGGCCAATGTCGCCGGGTTGCTGCTCGGCTTCCCGCAGGTCGTTTTCGAAATCACTGCGTTCAAGCGCATCTTCCGGGATACGGCCCTCGTCCCAAGCGCTGTAGACAAGCGGAACGAGGTCTCGCAGGTCAAGCATCGCGATGGCTTGCAGCCAGCCGACCCACGCGTAATCCCAGTCGTCGGCAAGCCTCTCCCTGTAGAACCGTTCCACGAAATCCCTTGTCCGGTCGCGCTCGATGCGACCTTCCCAGGTTAAAAAGGTCACCGCGCCAAACGCCGCGTCGCGAATGAATTCGTCGGCGGAGCGGTCGGCAATGATGCCGAACAGCGCTTCGGCGTCGCCGTCGAACACGCCTACGATGATGCGCGACAAGGTTTCGGTTATGGCGTCGCCAAGCAGCCGGTCGGCTTCCTTCCCAGGGCGGCGCAGCAGACGCAGCAAAGGTTGGCATGCCTGGGTGTCACGGGCGCCGCCGAGGATATACACGCCCCTGAAGAGCAGCATCTCTTCATCGTCCGACAAAGGCTGTCCGTTGGCGGCGCGTTCAAGGACGGCGCGCAGCGCAGGCGCTGATTCTTCTATCCTGATCGTGCAGACCGCAATTGCGAGATTCGGCACCTCGCGTTCGGCCGCCACGGCATGGAGATAGCGGTCTATCGGATACAGCTCGAAGTCGCTGCTGTCGTCGGAAAGCAGCTTTTCCAAATCTTCTTTTTTCATCGCGTCCAGTCGCGTCGATGGAGCCCTGGCTAGGCGCCGTGCTATCGATTCCCCAGCCACACACTTGTGTCAATCATGAGAGCGACGATGAGCGAATACCAATACTACGAATTCCAGGCGGTCGATCGTTCCCTTAGCAACACTGATCGCCAGGTGCTTCGCGAGTTGTCATCGCGGGCGCGGATCACCGCCACAAGCTTCACCAATTTCTACGAGTGGGGGGATTTCAAAGGCGATCCGGACGAGCTCATGGAGCGCTGGTTCGATCTTCATCTTTATTGGGCCAATTGGGGTTCCCGCCGCCTGATGATCAAGCTGCCGGCCCGGCTGGTTGATCGGGATCGCGTGGACGCCTTCCTTGGAGCGACCGACGACGTCATGCTCAGGGTCGCTGGCGAGAACATCATTATAAGCATCGCGCGCGACGAGTTGGAGTTCGAGTACCTGGACGACGACGACTCAGGTTGGCTCTCGGCCTTGGCGCCGTTGCGGGCCGACTTGCTCGCCGGCGATCTTCGGCCTTTCTATCTGCTTTGGTTGATGGCTGTCGAAGCGGACGCGATTGAACCCGATGAGCCGGAGCCGATGCCGGGAATCGGGCCGCTGACCGAGGCGCTCGAAGCGTTCGCCGAGTTCTTCGGCATCGACCGCGATCTCGTCCAGGCGGCGGCTGAGCGAAGCGCGACAACGGGTCCCGATGGCGCGGCACCGGGTATCACCCGGCGGGTGGTCGCGGCGATGAGCGACATCGAGAAAACCAGTCTGCTCATGCGGGTTTTCAATGGCGAGCCGAATATGTCCGCCGAGTTGCGGGCCACGATTCGGGCACGTCTGGAACCCGAAACGACAATCTCGCCTGCCCCTTTGCGCACAGCTGCGGATCTGCAGGCGCGGGCCGAAGAAATCCGCCTTGCCCGCAAGCGCGCCGAGGCGGAGCTGGCGGAAGCGCAGCGGCGATTGCAAGCGGAAGCGGCTGAGAAGGCCCGCGATATCCGGGTCCAGGTCCTTCGCCAGCGGGGTGAAAATGTCTGGGAAGAGGTCGAGATCGAGATCGGGCGGCGCAACCCCGCCGGTTACGACAAGGCGGCGGCGCTCCTTTCCGATCTATTGGCGCTTGCCGAAAAACAGGGCAGCACCGAGGATTTCCGTCTCCGGCTTCAGTCGCTCCGGGAGCGCCACGCAGGGAAGGGGCGCTTCCTCGAACGCCTGGGGGCGCTGGGATAGGTCTTGCAAGGGAGCCGGCTAACGCCAAAGGCAGACCTTGACCTCATTTCCAACATAGCAAGCGCCTTCGCGGTGAAGCTCTCCCCAATCTTTTCCCTCGCCGTGCGTGTCGCGAACATCCCCGTTCGCATAGCCTGCCCAGGAATCGCCGTCCTTGTAGACGACGGCCCAGTAATCCTTGGACATTTCGCCCGCCCCGCTATGCGTGTCGGGATAGTCGATGCCGGCAAAGACCTGATGAGGTCCCTGGATGTTGAAATCGCCGCCCTGCTCGATCTGATAGGAGCATCTTCCGGAGATGCGGGTCTCACCCTGAACGACAAGCAGGCAGCGGCCCCATTTGTAGCCGCTCGGCAAACGATGCTGTGGTTGCGCATGCGAAGGCGAAACGGAAAAAGCAATTGCCAGGGCAGCCGCAATGGTTCGACCAGTCAACAGCCGATCCGAAGAGCGACCGGACACCGTTGGATTCCGCCCAGAGTGCATGTCGAACGATCCTTCGCAGGATGATCCCCTGAGATATATTATCGACCATGGTCGGATTTCTGGCACGCGTATGTGTGCTGCTTCACGACCCGGGTATGGATCGATCGAAACGCGTTGGTCCGGACTCGAGGCGTTTTAAGTCGGGCGATCCCAGCCCTCCTTCGCTAAAGCTTCTGAGGGCATCCTGCTTCGCGCGGAAGACTGCGCTGATCCCGCGAAGCTCGGAGAGCGAAGCAGGATGGCGGAGAGGGAGGGATTCGAACCCCCGATACCCTTGCGAGTATGCCGCATTTCGAGTGCGGTGCATTCGACCACTCTGCCACCTCTCCGCGAGGTCATGGTCGGCCGTTGCCGGCGCGGCGCACTAGATAACGGCTGACCGTTAGAGTTACAAGGCCCTATTCGACCGATTTCCAGCTTCCGCGAAAAGCGGCGGAGAGGGGACGGGCCGATATTTGCCGGCAACGTCGCTCAATGTATCTCCAGGGGCGGCCCGCTTGCCTTGACTCCGGCGCAACCTTCGGTTAGGGACAGCCCGCATTCGGCGTGGAGGCTCTTCCGCGCCGCTTGTTTTTTGAACCCGCAGACTGACAAAAAGACGGCCGAACCGCTTGACGCGGTTCATCGAGGCCGACCGAACAGCGAAAGGCAAAAAATGTTCGCAGTCATCAAAACGGGCGGCAAGCAGTATCGCGTCGCCGCCAACGATCTCCTGAAGATCGAGAAACTCGAAGCCAAGGTCGGCGATATCGTCGAGATCGGCAACGTGCTCGCGCATGGCGAGGGCGAGAATGTCACCTTCGGCGCACCGTTCGTCGATGGCGCTCTGGTCACGGCGGAAGTCGTCGAGCAGGGCAAGAACCGCACCGTCATCGCTTTCAAGAAGCGCCGCCGCCAGAATTCGCGCCGCAAGATCGGCCACCGCCAGCTTCTGACCACCGTCAGGATCGCCGAGATCCTGCTGGGTGGCGCCAAGCCGTCGAAGAAGGCCGCCGCCAAGCCGGAAGCCAAGGCCGAGGCAAAGGCTCCCGAAGCCAAGGCGGAAGTCGCCGCCGAGGCGAAGGCCGAAGCCGCGCCGAAGGAGCCGAAAGCCAAGAAGGAACCCAAGGCAGAGGCCGCTCCGAAGGAGGAGGCTAAGGCCGAGACCGTCGCCGCGCCGCTGTTCAAGGCGCCGAAGGGCGAGCCGGACGACCTGACCGTGATCAAGGGCATCGGCCCGGTCGCGGCGAAGGACCTCGCCGAGCAGGGCATCGTCACCTTCGCGCAGCTCGCCAAGCTCTCCGACAAGGATGTCGCCAAGATCGACGAGCACATGCCGTTCAGCGCCGACCAGATCAAGGACTGGCGCGAGCAGGCCAAGGAACTGGCGAAGAAGTAATTCTTCCGGCGACGATCGTCGCCGGTACGGGACTTGAAACGGAACGCGAACGCGTTCATAAGACCATTCAAGCGCCTCAGGGCGCATCGGAGTTAGTCAAATGGCACACAAGAAAGCTGGCGGTTCGTCGCGCAATGGTCGCGATTCGCACTCCAAGCGTCTGGGCGTGAAGAAGTTCGGCGGCGAAGCCGTCGTCGCCGGCAACATCATCATCCGCCAACGCGGCACGACCTGGCATCCGGGCACCAATGTTGGCATGGGCACGGACCACACCCTTTTTGCGCTCGACGCCGGCGCAGTCACCTTCAACAAAAAAGCCAACGGCCGAACCTACGTATCGGTGAACCCGATTACCAAAGCAGCGGAGTAGCCGGTTCCGCACCATAACACCGGCGCCCATCTCGGGAACCGGTGTCTGGCCAGGCCAGGAAAAGGATCAGGAGAGATGGGCTTGCCCTCTCTCCTTTTTCATTTTTCTTTGCCCTGGAGGACTAAATGGTTGCCGAAGCGGAAGATACCGAAGACGAAAGTTACGCGATCGATTGCCCGGTGCTGGCCACCGAGCGGCTGGTCATGCGCGCCCCGCGCGAGAGCGATCTCGAGCAACTCGTCACGCTTGCCGACAACCGGCATGTCGCCGAAATGCTGGCCCGCATGCCGCATCCCTACGGCGAAGCCGAGGGCCGCACCTTCCTTGCCATGGCGGCGTCGCGCCGCGCCGGCATCGTCTATGCGCTCACCCTTGCCGGCACCGGCACCTTCGTCGGCTGCGCGGGCTTGAACACCACCGATCGCGGACTGGAGCTCGGCTACTGGATTGGCGAACCCTACTGGAAGCGCGGTTATGCGACGGAGGCCGCGCATGCGCTGGTCGACCTCGCGTTCCAGAACACTTCGATCCAGGTGCTGCATGCCTCGACCCGGGTGATCAATCCGGCCTCGCGCCGGGTCATCCACAAATGCGGCTTCCAGTATGCCGGCCAGGGCATGCTGAACTCGATCGTCGCCGGCCAGGTGCCGGTCGAGCGCTACCGGCTCGACAGGAAGACGTGGACCAGTCTGCGCAACTGGGTCCACTTCTAGGCATATTGAAATTCAGGTGAGGCCGGCCTGCAAATGCCGGCTTCCTGCGCTTCCGGTGCTCACGTACTTTAAGTACGCTCCGCTCCGGTTCTCGGTAGCCATCATTTTCGGCTCGGCCTGACCTGAATAGCAACACGCCTAGGCGTCGGCGCTCGAAGGCGACTCAGCCCAGTTCGGCCCAGAGCGGCAAATGATCGGAGCCGACGGCTTCCCGGTCGGACCACAGGCGCTGCAGCGACTTGGCCAACGAGGCGCTGGTGAAGACATAGTCGATGCATTTGTGGCGGCTTTTGTCGCCGGGGCGGTCGGGGTCGACCCAGGTGACGAGGTCGGCGACGGCCAGGCGCTGGGCGACGTCGACGGCGAGATCGGCGGTCAGCGGCATGCCGAACTCATGGTCCGGCCGGCCGGCGAGTTCGATATATTCCGGCGAGCCCGGCAGCATGTTGAAGTCGCCCATGACGATGAAGGCTTCCGGATAGGGCAGGTCCGGCAGGCCGATCTCGGGAATGCCCGACAGGCCGCCGCCTTCCAGCGCATAGTTCAAGAGGCGCTGGCGCAGGAAACGGATCTGGCCCTGGCGCTCGACCGGGCTGCGGTGGTCGAGATGGGTGGAATAGAAGCGGATGAAGCCGAGCGGCGTCTCGATCAGCGCCTCGAGCGCGCCGCGCTGGAAGTTCATTGTCTCGAGGCTGCGGCTGCGCGGCAAAAGGAGATTGCGCGACAGATGGATGGGCGTCTTCGACAGCACCATGTTGCCGAGCTGGAAACTGGTCGAGACGGCGCGGCCGTTCTCCAGGCGCGAGCCGATATTGACCTCGAAATTGCTGCCATAGGCGGCAAAATAATCGGGCAGCGCCTCGCCGATCTCGGCCACCATGTCGCGATCGCCGTTGCGCGGATTGTTGCGGGTCACCTCCTGCAGCGCGATCACGTCGGCACCGCGTACCGCATCGGCGATGCGGCCAAGATCGTATTTGCCGTCGAGGCCGATGCCGAACTGGATGTTGTAGGTGACGACCTTCATTCGAGCATTTCCCCAACCCTGGCTCGCGAACAGTGCTACTGCGTCCTTTGCAAAAGAGCATCAGGCGCTTTAGTCGCAAAACAGCCTCGCCCTTCGTCCCGCCTTGGTTTAGAGCAATCCCGCAAGGCCACCAGCAGAAACTTGAAACGCAGATGAAATTCCTCGACCAGGCAAAGGTTTACATCCGCTCCGGCGATGGCGGCGCCGGATCGGTGTCGTTCCGGCGTGAAAAATTCATCGAGTTCGGCGGACCGGACGGTGGCGACGGCGGCCGCGGCGGGGATGTCTGGATGGAAGCGGTCGACGGGCTGAACACGCTGATCGACTATCGCTACCAGCAGCATTTCAAGGCCAAGACCGGCATGCACGGCATGGGCCGCAACATGACGGGCGCCAAAGGCGCCGACGTGACACTGAAAGTGCCGGCGGGCACGCAGGTCTTTGCGGAGGACAATGAAACGCTGATCTGCGACCTGACGATCGTCGGCCAGCGCTTCCTGCTCGCCAAGGGCGGCAATGGCGGCTTCGGCAACCAGCATTTCAAGACCTCGACCAACCAGGCGCCGCGGCGCGCCAATCCCGGCTTGCCCGGAGAGGAGCTGAACATCTGGCTGCGGCTCAAGCTGATTGCCGACGCTGGCCTGGTGGGCATGCCCAATGCCGGCAAATCGACCTTCCTTGCCGCCGTCACCGCCGCCAAGCCGAAGATCGCCGACTATCCTTTCACCACGCTCTATCCCGGCCTCGGCGTCGCCCGCATCGACGGCCGCGAATTCGTGCTCGCCGACATCCCCGGCCTGATCGAGGGCGCGCATGAAGGGGTCGGCATCGGCGACCGTTTCCTCGGCCATGTCGAGCGCACGCGCGTATTGCTTCACCTGGTCTCGGCGCAGGAGGAAAATCCCGGCAAGGCCTACAAGACCGTGCGCGCGGAGCTCGATGCCTATGGCCATGGGCTGACCGACAAGGTCGAGATCGTCGCGCTCAGCCAGGTCGATATCCTCGACGCGGATCAGCGCAAGAAGAAGGCCGCCTCGCTGAAGCGCGCCGCCGGCCGCGCGCCGCTGCTTGTCTCGGCCGTCACCGGCGAAGGCGTCGAGGCGGTGCTGCGCGCGCTGATGGCGGTGGTCGCGGAAGCGCGCGATGCCGTTCCGGCTCCTGTCGACACGCGCTGGCGATAAGACCCATGAAATCACTGAAATCATACCGGCGCATCACCGTGAAGATCGGTTCGGCGCTGCTCGTCGACCGCGCGACCGGCCTGAAGCGCGACTGGCTGACCTCGCTTGCCGACGACATTGCGGCGCTTGCCAATACCGGCGCGGAAGTGCTTGTCGTCTCCTCGGGAGCCATCGCGCTTGGCCGCACCATTCTCGGCCTCGGCAGACGCGCGCTGAAGCTCGAGGAGAGCCAGGCCGCCGCCGCCGTCGGCCAGATCGCGCTTGCCGGCGCCTGGTCGGACGCGCTCGGCAAGGACGGGCTGAAGTCGGGCCAGATCCTCTTGACGCTTGGCGACACTGAAGAACGCCGCCGCTACCTCAACGCGCGCGCGACGATCTCGACCCTGCTCAAGATGAAGGCGGTGCCGGTCATCAACGAGAACGACACGGTGGCGACGTCGGAAATCCGCTACGGCGACAACGACCGGCTGGCGGCCCGAGTGGCGACGATGATGGGCGCCGATCTCTTGGTGCTGCTTTCCGATATCGACGGGCTCTACACGGCGCCGCCGGCTAAGGATCCACAAGCAAAATTCATCCCCGTGGTCGACCGCATCACGCCGGACATCGAGGCGATGGCGGGCGTGGCCGCATCCGAGCTGTCGCGCGGCGGCATGCGCACGAAACTCGACGCCGGCAAGATTGCCAACGCCGCCGGCACCGCCATGATCATCACCTCGGGCACCAGGCTGTCGCCGCTGATGGCGATCGAGCGCGGCGAGCGCGCGACCTTCTTCAAGCCGAGCGCCAATCCGGTGAAGGGTTACAAGACCTGGATCGCCGGGCAGCTCGAGCCGGCAGGCCGGCTCACGGTCGATGCGGGCGCCATCGGCGCGCTCAAATCGGGCAAGTCGCTGCTGCCGGCGGGCGTTAAACTGGTCAGCGGCAATTTCTCGCGCGGCGACACGGTGGCGATCCTGTCGCCCGAGGGCCGCGAGATCGCGCGCGGCCTTGTTGCCTATGATGCCGCCGATGCCGTAAGGATCGCGGGCTTGAAGACGGCCGAGATCGAAAACGTGCTCGGCTACGAGGCGCGCTCGGCGATGATCCATCGCGACGACCTTGTGGTAAGCGTCGGCGGCGACCAAGTATTGGCCGACGACTAGAGCATCGGCCGACGACCGAGCGGAGGGATGAACCATGCTGAAGCTGCATGAAAAATCCGGCGAAGACACCGTGGCGCTGATGGCCGATATCGGCCGCCGCGCCCGCGCCGCCGCGCGACCGTTGGCCGTCGCTTCCACCAAGGCCAAGAATGCCGCGCTCGTCGCCATGGCCGATGCCATCCTGCGCAACGAGCAGGCGATCCTCGACGCCAACGCCATCGACATGTCGAATGGCGGGCAGGCCGGGCTGTCGGGCTCCTTCATGGACCGCCTGAAGCTCACCCCCTCGCGCATCAAGGCGATGGCCGACGGCATAAGCGAGATCGCCGCGCTCAAGGATCCGGTCGGCGACGTCATCGCCGAATGGGATCGGCCGAATGGCCTTCATATCGAGCGCGTGCGCACGCCGCTCGGCGTCATCGGCGTCATTTACGAAAGCCGCCCCAACGTGACGGCGGACGCCGGCGCGCTTTGCCTCAAGGCGGGCAATCCGGTGATCCTGCGCGGCGGCTCGGATTCGAACAATTCGTCGTCGGCGATCCATGCCTGCATGGTCGAAGGGCTGAAGGCCGCCGGCCTGCCGCAGGATGCCATCCAGCTGGTGCCGACCACCGACCGCGCCGCCGTCGGCGAGATGCTCAAAGGTCTCGGCGGCAGTCTCGACGTCATCATCCCGCGCGGCGGTAAAAGCCTGGTCGGGCGCGTGCAGAACGAGGCGCGGGTGCCGGTCTTCGCGCATCTGGAAGGCATCTGCCATCTTTATATCGACCGCTCGGCCAAGCTCGACATGGCGGTGAAGATCGCCGTCAACGCCAAGATGCGGCGCACCGGCGTATGCGGCGCCGCCGAGACCTTGCTGGTCGACCGCGCGGTGGCCTCCACGCATCTGGTGCCGATCCTGGGAGCGCTGCGCGCCGCCGGCTGCGAGATCCACGCCGATGCCGAGGTGACGGAAGCGTTCGCCGACGCTAGCCCGGCGACCGATGCGGACTGGGTGACGGAATATCTCGACGCCATCATCGCGGTGAAGCTGGTCGACGATGTCGCCGGCGCGATCGAGCACATCGAGACCTTCTCGTCGCACCATACCGAGGCGATCGTCGCCGAGGATGCGCAGGCGGTCGAGAAATTCTTCAACGAGATCGACTCGGCGATCCTTCTGCACAACGCCTCGACGCAGTTCGCCGATGGCGGCGAGTTCGGCATGGGCGCCGAGATCGGCATCGCCACCGGCAAGATGCACGCGCGCGGGCCGGTCGGCGTCGAGCAGCTCACCTCATTCAAATACCGCGTGCGCGGGTCTGGACAGGTAAGGCCTTGACGCTTGCCGCTAGAGCTTGAGCCTTTGCGCCAAGGCCCCCCCCTCTGGCCTGCCGGCCATCTCCCCCTCAAGTGGGGAGATTTGCAGCTTCGGCGCCGGCGCTCGGCTTGCAACGCCGGCGATTGGCGAAAGCATAGGCAACATCTGATCTCTCCCCTTGAGGGGGAGATGGCCGGCAGGCCAGAGAGGGGGGCCTAGCACCATGCTTTCGTCCCTTCAGCCCATCGTCCCCGCCCGCTACCTCCGCATGCCGCACGCCGCCAAGGGGCTGACCGTCGGTCTGTTCGGCGGTTCGTTCAACCCGCCGCATGCCGGTCACGCGCTGGTCGCCGAGATCGCGCTGAGAAGGCTCGCGCTCGACCAGCTGTGGTGGATGGTGACGCCCGGCAATCCGCTGAAGAGCGCGCGGGAACTGGCGCCGCTCGCCGAGCGCATCGAGCTGTCCGAAAAGATCGCCAGGAATCCGAGGATCAAGGTCACCGCGTTCGAGGCGGCGCAGCACGTGCGCTACACCGCCGACACGCTTGCGCTGGTCAAGGCGCGAAACCCGGGCGTCGATTTCGTCTGGATCATGGGCGCGGATAGCTTGCGCGACTTCCACCGCTGGCAGCGCTGGCGCGAGATCGTGCTGACTTTCCCGATCGCGGTCATCGATCGCCCGGGCGCCACGCTCTCCTTCCTGTCGTCGGTGGTCGCCAAGACCTTCGACTATGCCCGCGTCGACGAGGGCGACGCGCCGCTGCTTGCCCGCATGCCGGCGCCGGCCTGGACTTTTATCCACGGTCCGCGCTCCTTGCTGTCCTCCACCGCGATCCGCAAGGCGGCAAGGGGGTAAGCGCCCTCCTTCTCGCGCAGGGGAAGAAGGTAAGTCCGGCCATGTCGCTTTTGCGGCGGCTTTTTGCCTGTTCGTAGGCCAAGTTTGCGTGGACATGCTGAAGCAGAATCAATCCGCGAACGATCCCAGCCGCGCCGCGCGATCGGCGCCGCTGATCGCCATTGCCAGCGTCATCGTGTCGATGGCGCTGATCGCAATCGGCAACGGGCTGATGTTCGCCTATATCCCGGTGCGGCTCGGCGCCGACGGTTTCGACCCGACCTGGGCCGGGCTGATCGTCACCGGGCTTTCGGCCGGCGGGCTTGCCGGCTGCATCCTGACCGGGCCGCTCGTCAAGCGAGTGGGCCACGCCCGCGCCTTCATGGTGCTTTCGGCGCTGATCGCGCTTTCCAATGCCGCGATCGGCGCCGGGCCGATCCCGTTGCTCTGGATCGCGGCCCGGGCGCTCTACGGCTTCGCCATTTGCGGGCTGTTCATCGTCGCCCAGAGCTGGCTGAACGACGCCTTGCCGAATTCGATCCGCGGCCGGATCATGGCCGTGTTCTACGTCGCCTATATTGGCGGATTGGGCGTTGGATATGCGACGCTCGCCGCGATCGACATCCATACAGCCGCCGCCGCGCTGATCGGCATCACCTTTACCGCGCTTTCCATTCTGCCGGTCGGCATGACGCGGCTTGCCCAGCCGCCGGCGCCGCAGGCCGCGTCGGTGGCGCTTCGCCGCGCCTGGCGGATCTCGCCGGTCGGCGTCGCCGGCATGCTGGCGGTCGGCGGCTTGTCGATGATCGTTTCCGGTTTTGCGCCGATCCATGCCACCGCCAAGGGCTACAGCCAGGCCGACGTGGCGCTGCTGTTGTCGGCGATGCCGGTCGGCACGCTGATCCTGCAGATCCCGCTCGGCTGGATTTCCGACCGTACCGACCGCCGCTACGTGCTGGCGGGCGCGGCGGCGCTCGCGACCGTCGCCAGCGTGCTCGCCATCGTCTTCGACGGCGGCGCGCTGATGGCGCTGGTGGTGATCTATCTCATCTGGGACGGGGCGTCGGAATCGATCTACGCGCTCTCCAGCGCGCATGCCGCCGATCGCGCCGGCAAGGACGAGCTTCTGGCGCTGTCGAGCTCGATGCTGTTTGCCTGGTCGCTGGCCGGCTTCATCGTGCCGGGCATCGTGACGGCGCTTTCCGCCGTCTTCGGCACCGCGACCTTCATCTATGTCGGCATCGTCATCGCATCGGCCTTCTGCCTGTTCGTGCTGTGGCGCGTGATGGCCGGCCGGCCGACGCCCGCGGCCACAAGCGGCAGTTTCGCGCCGATGTCGGCGCAGACGCCCTTGCCGGTGGAGCTAGCCTTCGCGCCGGACGAGCAGCAGCGACACGTCAAAGATTGACAAGCTGCGCATCTTCGCGACTTTTTGGCCCAAATTCGAGCAAGATCAGAGATGTCGAAGAGCTATAATCCCGCAGCGGTGTGGAAGCCTTTTGGCGCGTTCTCCATGGTGAAAATCCATGAGGGCGGGCAACTCGTTCACCTAAAAGGCCAAGTTTCGCTTGACCGTGAAGGGCAGATTGTCGGGAAGGGCGATATGCGGGCTCAGGTCCGGCAAACCCTCGAAAACATCAAGGCCGTGCTCGCGGCCATGGGTGGGGAGATGGCCGATATCGTATCGCTGACCCAGTATACGACCGACATAGAGCGGTTCATGGCGTCGGGAGACATCCGCAAGGAGTTCTTTTCAGAGCCCTATCCCGTAACGACAACCGTCGAGATCGTGCGACTTTATCATCCGGACTTGCAGATCGAAATCACGGCAATAGCCGAGATACCTGGAAATCGGTTCAGAATGCCGGCAGATTGAAAATCGCTGTTGCGAGGCTACTGCTTGCGCGCCTCCGGCGCCGGCATTTCCGGCGGCGGCAGCGGGATCGAGATGCCTTCGCTGTCGAAAGCCTGCTTGGCGCGCTTGGTCATGTCGGTCTGGGTCGAGAAATAGTCGGCGGCCGACGTCCAGTAGCGCAAGGTGAGCGAAACGGTGGTGTCGCCGAGATTTGCCACGAAGGCGATCGGCGCCGGTTCGCGCCGGATGCGCTTTTCGGCGCCGGCGATGGCAAGCAGCGTCTTTTGCGCGCGGTCGATGTCGTTCCAGGAGCCGATGCTCAAGCTCACGTCGGTGCGGCGCACGCCGTTGCGGGTGAAATTGCGCACCGGCTGGTTCCACAGCGTCGAGTTGGGTGCCAGCACATAGACGCCGTCGACGGAGCGCAGCTTGGTGGCGAAGAGGCCGATCTCCTCGATGGTGCCGGCAATCGAGCCGACCTCGACATATTCGCCGATGCGGAAGGGCCGGAGCGCCAGAAGCATGATGCCGGCAGCGATGTTCTGCAGCGTGCCTTGCAGAGCCAGCCCGATGGCCAGGCCGATTGCGCCTATTGCCGCGATGATGGAGGCGGTCTGCACCCCGAACTGGCCGAGCACCATGATGGTGACCAGGATCAGGATGGCGTAGCGGACGATCTTGGAGAAGAAATGACGCAAGGTCGCGTCGAAGCCGTGGATATGGCCGAGGCCGGCGGAGATCGAGCGCTCGGCGACACCAGCGACGAAATAGCCGACAACCAGCAGGATTATGGCGCCGATGGCCGAGAAGGAATAGGAAACGATCAGCGTGCTCAGCTGCGCAAGCCCGGCCTGGATGGTGATGAGGGCGCTTTGCGGGTCGGTTGGCATGGATGAAGTCCCCATTGGTCAGTGAGCCGATAACCTATGCAAAGCGCAAAGGGTTCCGATTTTTTCGGGACGACGGAACCTGCCAAGCAGAGCCGCGTTGGCGCGGGCAGGGCGCGCCCGTCTTGAAACTGCAATGGAACTCTGCCTATCTATGTGGTGTCACCTTTTGCATGGTGATTTGGTTGTTCTTGTTGGGAAAGGAAACACACTGAGAACAGCACTGCGGAAGAAGGCTGACATCATGCCTTCGCCGGCAGGGATCAGCGGAAACGACGCCGCGTCCCTCGCCATCGACACAGTCCTTGCCAGTCTGGAAGACTCCAAGGCCGAAAACATCGTCTCAATCGACATCCAGGGAAAATCGAGCCTCGGCGACTACATGGTCATCGCCTCGGGCCGATCGCACCGTCATGTCTCGGCTGTCGCCGATCACCTCCTCAAGGCGCTGAAGGATGCCGGCCTCGGCACGGCGCGCGTCGAGGGGCTGGCCGGCGCCGACTGGGTCCTGATCGATTCGGGCGACATCATCGTCCATGTCTTCCGCCCCGAAGTCCGCGAATTCTACAATCTGGAAAAGATGTGGCAGGCGCCGGATCTCGAGGAAGAGACCTTGCACTGAGCCTTGATCCGTGTGCCGTGAACCGTCACGGTACGCGTTAGGACAAGCTCGCCGGGGCGAGGATGAAGATCACCGTTCATGCCGTGGGCCGGATGAAGACCGGCCCCGAGAGAGAACTCGCCGACCGCTATTTCGAGCGCTTTTCGAAGAGCGGGCCCGCGGTCGGGCTGGAATTTGCCGGCATTGTCGAGGTTCCCGAGAGCCGCGGACAGAGCGCCGACGAGCGCCGCCGCGAGGAAGCCCAGAAGTTGCAGGCCCAGTTGCAGCCGGGCACTGTTCTCATCCTGCTCGACGAACGCGGCAAGTCGCTCTCCTCGGAGGACCTGGCCGCCCGCATCGGCCAGTTGCGCGACGGCGGCCGCAAGGCGCTCGTCGTGGCCATCGGCGGCGCCGACGGCCATGACAGATCCTTGCGCGAGCAGGCGGACCTGGTGCTGTCGTTCGGCGCGCTGACCTGGCCGCACCAGTTGGTGCGCGTGATGCTGGGCGAGCAGCTCTACCGGATCGCCACGATCCTTTCCGGTCATCCGTATCATCGATCGTGAATAACGGCATCGGCCGAAAAGCTGGGGATTGCCGGCCTGCGCCGCGATTTCCGCCTCAATCGCGCGGCAACCGGGTTATTGGGCGCTTCCAACATGGTTGATGGTTCGTTAACGAAGCGGCGGATACAGTCGAGGCCTGATGTCTGAAGGCTGGAATTCCAGAACGCGCGCTTGGCGCAGCCGCTGCGGTTTGACCCTTGTCGCCGCCGTGGTCACGCTCGGGCCGGTCCGGGCGGCCGAAAATCCGCTCGACCTTGCACCCGATCCGGATCAGAGCCGGGCCGAATACGAGCAGGTTTCCAAGGAGATTACCTTGTCGTCGGAGCGGCTGGGCAAGCTCGCCGCCGACATCGCCTCGGTGCGGAAGGACTATGCCTCGATCACCGCGGCGCTCATCCAGTCGGCGATGACGGAGCAGAAGCTCGGCCAGGACATCGAGGATATCGGCGCCAAGCTCGAAGGGCTGAAGGCCGAGCAAGGAAAACTGCGCGCCTCGCTCATGGCGCGGCGCGACGTGCTGGCCGAGGTGTTGGGCGCCCTGCAGCGCATGGGGCTCAATCCGCCGCCGGCGATCTTGGTCAAGCCCGAAGATGCGCTGTCGTCGGTGCGCAGCGCCATCCTGCTCGGCGCCGTCGTGCCGGAATTGCGCCAGCAGACCGACAGGCTGATGGCCGACCTCAAGGAGCAGACCCGCGTCACGGCCTCGATCGAGGCAGAACGGGCGAGACTCACCACCGCCGTCACCGACCAGACGGCCGAGAAGAAGCGGCTCACCATGCTGCTGGAGGCCAAGAAAAAGCTGCAGGCCGATACCCAAACGGCGATGGCGGCCGAACAGCAGCACTCGCAGCAGCTGGCGGCGAAGGCGAGCAGCCTCAAGGACCTGATCGCCTCGCTCGAAGCCGACAAGGCGCGCAAGGGGCAGGACCAGGTCAAGGCGGGCGAGCGGAAATCGACGGACAATGACACGACGGCCTCGACCACCGAGCTCGCCGCGCTGCCGGTGCCGGAGGCCAATCGCCTCACCGGATCGGCGCCGTTCTCGGCATTGCAAGGCCAGATCGCGCTGCCTGTCATCGGCAAGATCAAACTGCGTTTCGGCGCCGACGACGGCAATGGCGAGGCGATGCAGGGCGACATGGTTGCGACACAATCGGGAGCCATCGTCACCGCGCCGGCGGATGGAAACGTGCTTTATGCGGGGCCGTTTCGCTCCTATGGTCAACTCTTGATCCTCAATGCGGGCGACGGTTATCATGTCGTCCTGGCGGGGATGAGCAGAATCAGCGTCGCGACCGGACAGTCGGTGCTCGCAGGAGAGCCGATCGGCGCGATGGGAGAGGCCCGGGTGGCAAGCACCTCGGCCTCGCGAAATGGAAATGCGGCGCTGGAACTCTATGTCGAGTTCCGCAAGGATGGAAAACCCGTCGATCCGGCCCCATGGTGGGCGGACCGATTTTCTGGAAGGACGTGAAATGATGCGGAAACTGTCGCTTCTGTTTGCCGGCGCGCTGATGGGCGCATCGGCAATGAGCCTGGTCTACGGCGCACCGGGTTCGGCGGCGAACGCTGCGGGTTCGGAAACCTACAAGCAGCTGGCGATCTTCGGCGACATCTTCGAGCGCGTGCGCGCCAATTACGTGACGCCGCCGGACGACAAGTCGCTCGTCGAGAACGCCATCAACGGCATGCTGGCGTCGCTCGACCCGCACTCCTCGTACATGAACGCCGAGCAGGCGCAGGACATGCGCGTGCAGACCAAGGGTGAGTTCGGCGGCCTCGGCATCGAGGTCACCATGGAGAACGACCTCGTCAAGGTCATCACGCCGATCGACGACACGCCGGCCGCCAAGGCGGGTGTGCTGTCGGGCGACTACATCGCCAAGATCGACGGCGAAGAGGTGCGCGGCCTCACCCTTAACGACGCGGTCGAGAAGATGCGCGGACCGGTCAACACGCCGATCAAGCTCACCATCCTGCGCCAGGGCGCCGACAAGCCGATCGAAATCACGGTGGTGCGCGACGTCATCAAGGTCAAGGCGGTGAAGTACCGGGTCGAGAACGACATCGGCTACATGAAGATCACCTCCTTCACCGAGAAGACCTATGACGATCTCGAGAACGCCATCGAGAACATCAAGAAGCAGGTGCCGAACGACAAGCTGAAGGGCTATGTGCTCGACCTGCGCCTCAATCCGGGCGGTCTGCTCGACCAGGCGGTCAGCGTGTCGGATGCCTTCCTCAAGCGCGGCGAGATCGTGTCGACCCGCGGCCGCGATCCGAAGGACGTCACCCGCTTCGACGCCAAGCCGAAGCAGGTCGACGACATCAACGGCAAGCCGATGATCGTGCTGGTCAATGGCGGCTCGGCGAGCGCCTCGGAAATCGTCGCCGGCGCGCTGCAGGACCTGCGCCGCGTCACGGTGGTCGGCACGCAGTCCTTCGGCAAGGGCTCGGTGCAGACCATCATCCCGCTCGGCGAGAATGGCGCGCTGCGGCTCACCACGGCGCTCTATTACACGCCGTCGGGCAAGTCGATCCAGGGCAAGGGCATCACGCCCGACATCAAAGTCGACCAGCCGCTGCCGCCGGATCTGCAGGGCCGCGACCTGACCCGCGGCGAATCCGATCTCAAGGGCCACATCAAGGGCGCCGACGAGAGCTCCACCGGTTCGGGCTCGGCTGCCTATGTGCCGCCGGATCCGAAGGACGACCTGCAGCTGATCTATGCCGAGCAGCTTCTGCGCGGCGAGAAGACCGATCCGTCGTTCCCGCCGAACCCGGACAAGGCCGTGCTGAACCAGTAGTGCGGTCCGGCTCTGGCCGGCTGCGCGAAGCAATGCAATGCTGCCGGGGCCGCGAGGTTCCGGCAGTTTGATTCGGGGCCGCGGTTGGGGCGCCACGCGTCTGGGGTATCGCGCCAGCGATTGCGAAGTTTACGCGAGATGTCACGAAAAAGTGACCCTGGCGGGCTTCCGGGGAAACACGACTTGGCTGAGATCGGCAAGGACATCGAACGCCCGCTCGGACAGACGCTCCGGCCTCAGCGCAAGGCCTCGCGCGGCATCGGCTCTGGCTCGCTCGTCGCTGTGCTGGCCGTGCTTGGCGTGATCGGTGTTTCCGGCGCTATCGCGCTGCGTGAAAAGCCGTTCCGCAAGCCGGAAGAAGTGGCTGTTTCGACGCCGAAGGTCACCGCTGCGCCTGCCCCTGTGGCAGCGGCGCCCGCGCCGGCTCCGGTTTCGGCTACGACGCCACAAGCCAGCACGCCGAAGAAGAGCGGCGGCCCGCAGATCATCCACGTCCAGACCGAAGAGGGCGACGGCCCACCCAAGGCGGCGATCGTGATTCGCGATCCGTCGACGCTCGGCCAGAACCTCAAGGTCGCCCATATCCCGGACAGGGCGCTGATCGAGGCCAGCGACACCGGTCCGCTGCCGATGCGCTCCGCCGACGGCAGGCGGCCCTTCGACGTCTATGCGCGGCCTTGGTCGGGCGCGCGCGGGGCACGGGTGGCGATCGTCATCGGCGGACTCGCCGTCTCGCAGACCGGCACGCAAGCCGCGATCGCCAAGCTGCCGGCCGAAGTGACGTTGGCTTTCGCGCCGCAAGGCAACAGCATCGGCCGCTGGATGCAGGCGGCAAGGCAGAGCGGGCATGAGATCGTCATGCAGGTGCCGCTCGAGCCGTTCGATTATCCGAACGTCAATCCCGGCCGCAACACGCTGACGGTGTCGGCCAGCCCGGACGAGAACCTGAAGAGCCTGCACTGGGCGCTGTCGCGCACGACCAACTATACCGGGGTCATGAACTATATGGGCGCGCGCTTCTCGACCGACGCCTCGGCGATGGAACCGTTCATGGCCGAGCTCGGCAAGCGGGGGCTCGCCTATATCGACGACGGGTCGTCCGCTCGTAGCGTTGCGCCTGACCTTGCGCTCAAGGACGGCGTGCCGTTCGTTGCCGGCGACATGGCGATCGATGCCGTGCAGGACCGCGGCGAAATCCTCAAGAAGCTGGACAGCCTGGAAGCGACGGCGCGGGCCAAGGGCAGCGCCGTCGGCATCGGTTCGGCCTTCGATATCACCGTCGACACGGTGACGTCCTGGATTGCCGAAGCGAAGAAGCGCGGCATCGAGATCGTGCCGATCTCGGCGGTGGCGATCGATCCGCAAAAAGGCTAACCCTACCCGCCTCGCCGAAGTCAATCCTCAAAGACGGCTGGAACGCTGACCCATGGCCAAGAAGATCGATCCTGAAACGCTGCCTTACCGTCCGTGCGTCGGGCTGATGATCCTCAACGGAGCAGGCCTGGTCTGGGTCGGGCACCGCATCGCCGAACCGGACAGCGAGTTCGCCGGCACGACGCAACTCTGGCAGATGCCGCAAGGCGGCATCGACAAGGGCGAAGAGCCGATCGAGGCCGCGGGCCGCGAGCTCTATGAGGAAACCGGCATGCGCAGCGTATCGCTGCTGGCCGAGGCGCCGCGCTGGATCAATTACGATCTGCCGCCGCATCTGGTCGGCGTCGCCTTCAAGGGCCGCTATCGCGGCCAGACGCAGAAATGGTTCGCCTATCGCTTCGAGGGCGACGAAAGCGAGATCGAGATCAATCCGCCGCCCGGCGGCCACATCGCCGAATTCGACGAATGGGCCTGGCGGCCGATGCGGGATCTGCCGGAGCTGATCGTGCCGTTCAAGCGCAAGGTCTACGAGCAGGTCATCGCAGCATTCCAGCATCTCGTCCCCTGAGCGGTCGTCCGCCCCGGTTGTCGCGCCGGCCCTGTGGCCGTATTGATTGCCGATGCAATGAGCGGGGGTCGCGATGAACGACGACACCGGACGCGGGTTTCCGGCACATGATGCAAGCAGCGGTTCGACGGTGAGCGAGGCGGCCGCCGGCGCGATCCTGACGATCGATCTCGGCGCCATCCGGGAAAACTACCGCCGGCTAAAGGTGCGACTCGACGGCGTTCGCTGCGCCGGCGTGCTCAAGGCCGACGGCTACGGGCTTGGCGCCGCGCAAGTGGCATCGGCGCTGGCGAAGGAGGGCTGCGACATCTTCTTCGTCGCGCTGCTCGGCGAGGGCATCGCGCTGCGCAAGGCGATCGGGCCCGGGCCCGACATCTTCGTGCTGAACGGGCTGGCTCCGGGTTCTGAACCGGAAGCCGCGGCGGCTCGGCTTTGGCCGGTCATCAACAGCGCCATGCAACTGAAGGCCTGGCGCGAGATCGCGCGAGGCATGGGCCAAAGCCTTGCCGCCGCGATCCAGGTCGACAGCGGCATGGCCCGGCTCGGCATGGCGCCGGCGGAAATCGAGGCGGTCGTGGGCGAGGCCGGCGCCTTCGACGGCGTCGACATCCGTTTCGTGATGAGCCATCTCGCCCGCGCCGACGAGCCGCAACAGGCGGCGAACGAGAAGCAGCGACGCGAATTCGAATTGCTGCGCAAGATGCTGCCCGCGGCGCCCGCCTCCCTGGCCAACTCGTCCGGCATCTTTCTCGGGCCGGCCTACCACTACGACCTTGCCCGCCCGGGAGCCGCGCTCTACAGCGTCAATCCGACGCCCCATGCACTCAATCCGATGCTGCCGGTGATAGGGCTGCAAGCCAAGGTGGCGCAGACGCGGCAGGTCGGCGCGGGCGCGGGCATCGGCTATGGCCACACCCAGCAAGCCGAGGGGCCGCTCAGGCTGGCGACCATTTCGCTGGGCTATGGCGACGGCTGGCACCGGCGCGCCGCTTCGGCCGCCTGGTTCGAGGGCGTGCGGTTGCCGTTCATCGGGCGCGTGTCGATGGACTCGATCGTCCTCGACATTTCGGCGCTTCCGGCCGGCCGGCTCAGGGAAGGCGACCTCGTCGAGCTCATCGGTCCCTCGCAAAGCGTCGACGACGCGGCCGGCCATGCCGGCACCATCGGCTACGAGATATTGACCAGCCTGGGTGCGCGCTTTCACCGCCGCTACCTAGGAGCTTGAGACAGGCGCCTTGCTTGACAAGCCGGGGCTTCTCGGCAAGGTTCGGAGCATGAGCAACCTCGCTTATATCAAAACCTGCTTCAGGGTTTGCCCCATCGCGGGAGCGTAGCCCCGACGTGGCCGCCAGTGCCGGCGGCCGCGTGAACCGGGGCGTTTGAATTCCAGACATTTTCATCGAGCCGGCGGCCTTTGCGGTCCGGCTCTGTTCGCCGCCCTCGACGTGGCGGCTTGCGCGCATTCGCTTCGCCGATGCGCCAGCATATGAGGTATGCCATGCCCACAGCAACGCAATCGCGTTCCACCATCCTTGTCAGCGCGGCGGATCACGACCGGCTGAGCAGTCTCGCCAGGGCCTTTCTCAACCGCACGCCCGATATGGCCGAAGACCTGCTTGCCGAGATGGACCGCGCCCGGGTCGCCACCGAGGCGGCAATGCCCGCCGACGTGGTGCGGATGGGCTCGACGGTGACGCTTCAGGATCCGGAAGGAAGCCTTCAGACGGTGACGCTGGTCTATCCGGCGGAGGCCGACATCGCCGAAAGACGCATATCGGTGCTGACGCCGCTTGGAACCGCGCTGATCGGCGCGCGCGCCGGCCGCACGGTCTCCTGGCGGAGCCGCGACAGCCGAGTCCTTTCGGCTACGATCGAAGTCGTCGATCAAACGCGGAGGGCGCCATGACCAGGACCGCCTACCGGCTGACGGCCAAGGACTTCGCGGTGATCGAGGCGATGCTGATGCGCCGCCGCGCGTTTGCCGATCCGATCGCGCCGATGCTCGAACGCAAGCTCGCCGAAAGCCGCGTCATTGCGACGGGAGCCGTCGAGTTCGACCTTGCCACGCTCAACAGCCGGGTGATCTTCCGCGTCGGCGGCGGTTCACTTCAGACGCGGACGCTGGTGCAGGCCGAAGCATCCGCTCCCGTCGGCTCCGGCCTGCCGGTCGCCACGTGGCGCGGCCTTTGCCTGCTTGGCATGAAAGCGGGCCAATCCGCGCTGGCCGAGCGGCCCGACGGCCCTGCCGAGGAGATCCTTCTCGAGGACGTGGCCTATCAGCCGGAGGCCGCGCGGCGAGCGGCGCAGGATCGCGCCGCCGAGCGACCTCGCCACGGCCTCAGGCTGGTCCACAGCACATCCGCCGGTGACTGGCCCCTTGGCGGGCGCGGCAAAATCCGGCAGACAGAAGGGGACGATCCGGGCCCTTCCGCGGCATGATCGGCCTTTGAGGGAGCATGGAATGAAAGTCATCGTGCTGGGCGGCGGCGTGATCGGAGTCACCACCGCCTACTTCCTCGCCGAGGCCGGTCATGAAGTGACCGTCTACGATCGCCAGCCGGGGCCGGCGCTCGAAACCAGCTTCGCCAATGCCGGCGAAGTATCGCCGGGCTATGCCTCGCCCTGGGCCGGGCCCGGCATCCCGGTCAAAGCCGTCAAATGGCTGTTGATGAAATACGGACCGCTTGTCGTGCGGCCGGCCTTCGACCCGAATATGTGGACGTGGCTCCTCAAGATGCTGCGCAACTGCACGGCCGAGCGCTACGCGCTCAACAAGTCGCGCATGGTGCCGCTTGCCGAATACAGCCGCGACACGCTGAAGGCGCTGCGCGAAGCGACCGGCATCACTTACGACGAACGCAGCAAAGGCACGCTGCAGCTCTTCCGCAAACAGAAGCAGCTCGACGGCACCGGCGGCGACGTCGAGGTGCTGAAGAAATATGGCGTGCCCTATGAAATCCTCGATCGCGACGGCTGTATCGCGGCCGAGCCGGCCCTTGCGGCGGTTCGCGATAAATTCGTCGGCGGCCTCAGGCTTCCCGGCGACGAGACCGGCGACTGCAAGATGTTCACCGACAAGCTCGCAGAACTCTGCGTAGCGCGCGGCGTGACCTTCGAATACGGCTCGACCATCCGGCGCATCGTCAGGAACCGCAATCGCCTCACCAATGTGCTGACCGATCGCGGATGGAGGTCCGCGGACGCCTTCGTGATGGCGATGGGCAGCTATTCGGCGCAGTTCATGCGCTCGCTGGGGCGCCCAATTCCGGTCTATCCGGTCAAGGGCTATTCGATCACCGTGCCGATCAGCAATGCCGAGGCAGCACCGGTGTCGACCGTCATGGACGAGACCTACAAGGTGGCGATCACCAGGCTCGGCGACCGCATCCGCGTCGGCGGCACGGCGGAGATTTCGGGCTATGATCTTCGCTTGCAGGAATCGCGCCGCCGCACGCTCGAACACTCGGTCGGCGATCTCTTTCCCGGCAGTGGCGACCTAAAGGCGGCGAGCTTCTGGTGCGGCTTGCGGCCGATGACGCCGGACGGACCGCCCTTGATCGGGCAAAGCGAGGTCGCCAACCTCTTTCTCAACACCGGCCACGGCACGCTCGGCTGGACCATGGCTTGCGGCTCGGCCAAGGTGCTGGCCGACATCATGTCGAACCGGGTGCCGGAGATCAACGCGCGCGACCTCAGCCCGGAACGCTACCTCAAACCTATCTGACGGGCTTTGCAGCTGCTTCGGCGGGGCTCGCGTCAGAATGCCTGCCGGACCCAGGTGTCGCTGAACAGCAGCCGGTAGGCCCAGCCGATGGTGACATTGATGGCGACCGGGCGCGAATGGGCGAGGTAATCGTCATAGACCGGCTTCATGCGGCGGTAGAAAGCCGGATCGAGCACGACCATGCCGTTCTCCGAGTCATGGAAGAAGCTGCGGTTGTTGAGGTTGACCGAGGAGATGGCGACCAGCCGTTCGTCGATCATCATGATCTTGGAATGCAGCACGACATCCGGCGCCTTGAACTCGCGGATGTCGATGCGGTCGCCATATTTCTCGACGAACAGCTTGTTGAGCGCGGTGAGGAACCGGCCGCCAATGTCGCCCTTGAGGTCGATACGGCCGACGACATCGATCTTCACGCCCCTGGCCAGCGCCCGGTCGATGGCCCGGGCGATATCCGGCGTCAGGTTGAGATAGGGATTGACGATCTCGATGCGATGCTCGGCGGTGTCGATCAGTTCGACGAAATAGGCCTCCAGCGCGTGCCCGTCCTCGTAGGGCACGGAAATGAAATGCCGCGCCACGCCGCGCGGGCTTCCACCGGGAACCGGAATGGAAAACGGCCGCGACAGGTTGGTGTCGGCGTCGCGCAGCCAGATTGTCGACAGATGCGCGGCCAGCGTCTCGACGGTCGCCGGGTCGGCGATCTCGATGTCGAAGTCGCTCCAGTTGGAATAGTAATTCAGCGAGAAGCCGTCGGTCTTGCCGTATTGCTCCAGGTCCGGATAGCGGGTCAGGTCGACGGGCTTGTGGAACAGGAAGCCGTCATGGATGTTGCGCCCGCCGATGATGACGCGCGAGCGACCGGGCTCTTCGGCCAGCGTCGCCAGCATCTTGATATGGTGAACCTTGTGCAACTGCGAGATCTGCTCGTCGAACGGCGCGCCGTGGTCCGCCTGCCAGCGATATTCCTGTAATTGGACGTTGGGGAACTCAGCCGCCAGCCGGTGCAGCAGCGCGTCGTCCTTCTCACGCTCCAGCACGTCGGTCACCAGGATGCGCACCTTGGTGCCAAGTGCTGCGTGATGGCGGATCAGCCGCTCCATGATGCGGCCGGAGAAATCCGCCTTGAACTCCAGCGACGACAGATAGATCAGCCGGAGTTTCGGCGCGCTTGAGAAATCGAGCGGCAGTTCGGGGTCGGCCTTGTCGATGGCGCTGTCGGGCAGCGTCCGGCCGAGCAGGGCCTCGACCTTGGCGTTGAAGCCGTCGCGCGATTTGCGCAGCAGGGTCGGCGACCCCAGCGCCAGCGCGCAGGTCTGCGACAGCCAGCGGCTGGCATAAAAGACGCGGTCGAGTTCCTCCATCCCCGCCGGGTCAGGCACCGGACAGCGGTCGTAGCGGCTGTCGAGCCCCGCGATCCAGGGATCGGCGGTCTCCTCGCGCAGCAAGGTCAGCGGCGCGCCGGCCGGCACCAGGGTGGAGCCGACGCGCAGATCGCAGCGGGTCAGCGCCTCGTCCGGAAACAGGCTGACGGAGGTTTCGGCGACGGGCAGGCTCAGATGGAATGGAGAGGCCGCGACGACGGTGATGGATCGCCCCGACGCGCGGATCGCGAGCGGGCCGTTGCAGGTGCCGCCGATGTCGACTTGCAGTTGCCCCGCCTGGCGCAGCACGATCTCGACCGAGCGCGCCTGCAGGCCGGAGAAGCTGAAGGTCTTGGGCGCCGAGGGCCGCGCGGCGGCATCGAGATAGAGTGTCTGGCGCGACATGCGCCAACGGCCGGTGAACCGGCCTTCGCCCGGCTTGCCTCGCGTCGGCGCCAGCTCGGTGTCGTCGAGCGGTTTGGCGAGCCGTTGCAGCGTCGCATAGGTCGTGTGGAAGCCGCTGTTCTGGACATCTCGCCAGTCGCGGCCGAAACGGCCGGTGCCGTTGGCGCGGTCGAGCGCATCGAGGCGGCTTTGGGCGAGCAGCGCCTGGAACTGCTTGTCATAGGCGCTGTTGCCGTCGCCTGCGAAGTAGTGGGCTCCGGCTATCTCGGCGCCGCTGCTGTCCGCCGAGACTGGCAGGTGGCCGCAGGCGCCGTCGCCCGGAAAGAAGGCGCAGGCCGAATGCCCAGGCATGCCGGCGCAACCGGCAAGCGCTGCCAGCGCCAGTCCAAGCAACGCCTTGGTTATGGCCGACCCGGGCTTCATCCAGTCGCCCCGTTCATGGCCTTGAGCTGGGCCGGATCGCGCGGCGGCATGAAGCCTTGCGGAAAGATCCTGCAGACCGGAAACGCGAAGGTGGCGATCAGCAATTCTGCCTCGTTTCGCATTTTGCGCGGCGCCGTCCGGTCGTCGCGGATATTCCTCGCGGAGGCGACGAGCGCGCCGTCGCAGTCGCAATGATTGTGCCGGGCAATGTAGCAGGCGTCGTGGACCTGGCAGGCGGCGTCGAGACGGTCGACCGGCTTTGCCGACAGATCGCCGGTGCGGGTGCCTGGGCCGCAATAATTGCCGATGACGAAAGGCGAGGGGCGCGCCATGGCATAGCGGACGGGCTTCGGCAGCTCCGCTTCCGGAACCTTGGTCCAAGGGTTGGCGCAGTCCGACAGAAAGATCAGCGGCAAAATGGCAAGTACGGCTCGCATTTCTCCGCCGGCGTTCCGAAGATTGTCCCCCTTGCGCCCGGTCATGACATGGCCAGGCGCGCTGGTGCCACAGTCGCTGAATTTGTGGCGGAGGCAAGGCGGCAACGACCAACTGGCTGTGATAGGATCGGCCGCGGCGAGGGGGCTTTGGGATGCGTGTTTTTCTTGTTGCGGCGGCGGCCGCATATCTGACCTGCGCCCCGGTGGCGTTTGCCGCGGACAAGACCGTTCGCGACAAGGAGCACGGCTTTTCCCTGACCTATCCCGAGGAATGGACGAGCGAAACCACCTTTGGCAATACCATGCGGCTCAAGGTCAAATCCGGCGAAGAAGGCCTAACCTGCAGGGTGTCGCAAAATCTCTACGACCCGACCGCCCCGGACAATCCGCCCGATCCCAGGGCATTCATCGAGAAGGACTGGTCGGCGGAAAACTGGCAGACCATGATCGGCGTCGCTTATCAGTCGGCCGGCTTCAGCCAGGATCGGCTGGCGCATTTTCCGGACGGCTATCCGGTGCGGATCGCCGACATGGATTTCCACTACGCCGACGACAATATCAGCTTCTACGGCCATTCCCGCATCGCGCTGACGCTGCGCAGCTCGCATTACGGCTTCGTCGATTGCGGGGTCACGGGCGACAGCGCCGACGAGGCGGCGCGCAAATGGGCGCCGCTTGTGGACGAAGCCGGGAAAGTGGTGAGTTCGTTCGTGCTCGACGCGGATTAGACAAAAAGACCGCGCTCGCGTTCCACCGCTTTGGTGATGAAATTGGCGACGAGCTGGACGCGGCGCAGCGGCCTCACCGATTCATGATAGACCAGCCAGTAGGCGCGGCGGATGGGCGCGACGATGTCGACGGACACAAGCTCCGGCATCGAACGGGCGACGAAAGTGTGCAGGATGCCGATGCCGGCGCCGGAGCGCACCGCCTCGGCCTGGCCGAGCGCCGAGGAGATGGCGAAGCTGGTGCGCCATTCGGGGCTGAACTCGGCGGCATAGTCGAGTGACGGGCTGACGATGAGGTCCGGCACATAGCCGATCAGCGTGTGCAGGCCGAGCTCGGCCGGCGTTTTGGGCAGGCCGTTGGCCTCGGCATAGGCGCGGGAGGCGAAGAGGCCGAGCGTATAGTCGACCAGCTTGCCCGCCACCAGCCGGCCTTCGGTCGGCCGCTCGACGGTGATCGCGATATCGGCCTCGCGCCTGGACAGCGAGAAGGAGCGCGGCACCGGCACCAGCTGGATGGTGAGCTCACGATGCAGCGCGGTCAGTTCGCCCAGCCGCTTGGCCAGGAAGGCGACGCCAAATCCATCGGGCGCGCCGATGCGCACGGTTCCCGAAACATCGTCGCCCTCGCCGGCAATCGTCGAGCGCGCGGCGATCATGTCGCCTTCCATGCGCTCGGCTATGTCGAGGAAGCGCTCGCCAGCCGGCGTCAATTCGCTGCCGGTGGTCAGGCGGCGGAACAGTTTTGTCCTCAGCGCTTCCTCGAGCGCGGCGATACGGCGCGACACGGTGGCGTGGTTGAGCTCAAGGCGCTTGGCGGCGCCGAGGATCTGCCCGGCGCGCGCCACGGCCAGGAAGATGCGGACGTCATCCCAGTTCATAGGAAATCCCCGACGACAGCGCACCTGTCATTTGCGACAATTAATGCACACTCCATTGTCGTTGTCTATTTTCCGCACAACGGTTGCGTTTTGGCTCGCGTTGCCATCGCCGCCGCAAAGGCGGACAATGCGTCAATCACCAAACAAGGGAGAGAAGCATGATCGAATACGGTCATTTCATCGGTGGCAAGCGTGTCGCCGGCACCAGCGGCCGCAAGCAGGATGTGATGCAGCCGATGGACGGCTCCGTGCGCGGCACGGTGGCGCTCGCCTCGCAGGCGGAACTGCGCGCCGCGGTCGAGAATGCCAAGGCGGCGCAGCCGAAATGGGCCGCCACCAACCCGCAGCGCCGCGTGCGCGTGCTGATGAAATTCCTCGAGCTGGTCGTCCGCGACTATGACGAACTGGCCGACATACTGGCGCGCGAGCACGGCAAGACGATCGCCGACGCGCGCGGCGACATCCAGCGCGGCCTCGAAGTGGTCGAGGTCTGCATCGGCGCCCCGCACATGATGAAGGGCGAGTTCACCGACGGCGCCGGTCCCGGCATCGACGTCTATTCGATGCGCCAGCCGCTCGGCGTCGTCGCCGGCATCACGCCGTTCAACTTCCCGGCCATGATTCCGCTGTGGAAGATCGCGCCGGCCATCGCCTGCGGCAACGCCTTCATCCTGAAGCCGTCGGAGCGCGATCCGGGCGTGCCGATCCGTATCGCCGAACTGTTCATCGAGGCCGGCCTGCCTGCCGGCATCCTCAACGTCGTCAACGGCGACAAGGAAGTGGTCGACGCCATCCTCGACGATCCGGACATCAAGGCGATCGGCTTTGTCGGCTCGACACCGATCGCGCACTACATCTATTCGCGTGGCACCGCGGCCGGCAAACGCGTGCAGTGCTTCGGCGGCGCCAAGAACCACATGATCATCATGCCCGACGCCGACATGGACCAGACGGTCGACGCGCTGATCGGTGCCGGCTACGGCTCGGCCGGCGAGCGCTGCATGGCGATCTCGGTGGCCGTCCCGGTCGGCAACGACACCGCCAACCGGCTGATGGAGAAGCTGGTGCCGCGCGTGGAAAGCCTGAAGGTCGGTCCGTCGACCGATTCGGCGGCCGATTTCGGCCCGCTGGTGACGGCACAGGCGCTGGAGCGCGTGAAGGGCTATGTCGATATCGGCGTCAAGGAAGGCGCCAAGCTCGTCGTCGACGGCCGCGGCTTCAAGATGCAGGGCTATGAGAACGGCTACTATATGGGCGGCTGCCTGTTCGACAACGTGACGGCCGACATGCGCATCTACAAGGAAGAGATCTTCGGGCCGGTGCTGTCGGTGGTGCGCGCGCCGCGCTACGAGGACGCGATCAAACTCGCCAACGATCACGAGATGGGCAACGGCGTCGCCATCTTCACCCGCGATGGCGATGCGGCGCGCGACTTCGCATCCAGAGTCCAGGTCGGCATGGTCGGCGTCAACGTGCCGATCCCGGTTCCGATCGCCTATTACACCTTCGGCGGCTGGAAGGCTTCGTCCTTTGGCGACCTCAACCAGCACGGTCCGGACGCCTTCCGCTTCTACACCAAGACCAAGACGGTCACGTCGCGTTGGCCGTCCGGCATCAAGGACGGTGCGGAATTCGTCATTCCGACGATGAACTAGCCCGACGGTTTCCTTGTTTGCGCGTCCTCGCCACTTCGTGGCTGCGGGCGCGCGGCGAGGCATCAAGGACGGTGCGGAATTCGTCATTCCGACGATGAACTGACCCGGACAGGTCGTCCAACCCAACATTGGGGAAGCGCGGTGCAAGCCGCGCTTTCTTTTTATGGATGCCGGGGAATGCTGCGGCTTTCGTCCACCCAGGCTTGCACGGTCCAGTTTGCGCCGCCAAAGGCGCAACTTGAGATGCATGAATTCCGACGCATCGCGCCAGGAGAGTATCCGCACCTTCCAATAATTCCGTCGCCGTGTGATGGAACCAACAGACCTCCTCAGTCTTAGGCTGTATTCCTGCCATGCGTGCAGGCAAATCAAACAGCGCCGGTGGCAGCCGGGGTTCGCGTCTGGCGCGAGGAGGTGTCAGATGACACGATTTCTTATGGCGACAATGCTGGCGGCGGCGGTGGTCACCGGTGGATCGGCGTCGGCGAACGCGGCGGCGCAATGCGCTCCGCGCGCCGACATCATCAAGGCGCTCGGCGACAAGTTCCACGAAAGCGAGGCCGGGCGCGGTCTGATCAATCCTAACGTCGTGCTCGAGATCTTCGTGTCGGATCAGGGCAGCTGGACCGTGCTTGCCTCCGACACCAAGGGGCAAAGCTGCATCCTTTCCGTGGGCGAGGGCTGGGACAGCCCTACGATCGCGGCAGCCATGCCAGGCGCATGAGAAATTCGCCGTAGAGTGTCCGCTCCCGGGTTGGTTGCGGGCGGCTCAGGCGCTGTCAGCGCCCCCCCCGCTTGTTTACGGAGCGGAGCTTCACCATATCGAATTCAGGGAGTCATGATCTCCCTGGGACAGACCGGAAACCAGAAGGAGTGACGTGATGAAAACGTCGAATCCGGCCTGGAGCCTTCCGGCACACTGAGGCGGCCGAATGTGCCTCCCTTGCCGGAATGCGAAGGCGAAGGAGGTGCCCAATGGCACGCGATTTTTCGTTTCGATGGGTTAAGCTTGCAGTCGTTGGCGCCCTGATGGCGCTATCGGCTATCCCGGCGCGGGCGCAAGTCATCTGCGGCGGCCATGACTATCTGGTCGCGAGGCTGGCGGAAGCATTCGAGGAGAAGCAACTGGGCTATGGCGTGGCCGGTCAAGCCGCCATCTTCGAAGTGTACGTCTCGGCAAGCGGAACCTGGACAATCCTGATGACCGACGTCAAAGGCCAGAGTTGCATCCTGGCGGCGGGCGACGGATGGGAAGACACGCAGGCTACCGCGGTCGGGCAACCCGGCGGCTGAGGACGCCTCGGGCAGGCGCTGACCGCGCTCAGCGCGTGGCGGCCACCTCGGCATGACCGCGCAGCAGCGCCATCAGTTTCTTGGCGTCCTTGGCGGCGCCTTCCTCGTCGCCGTCGAGGATGGACCGGATCAGCGCCACGTGGTGCTCGGCCGATTCGGCCAGCCCGGTGTCGGCCTTATAGCGATACCAGAAGCGGCGGCTGTGCGTCTGCAAGGGGGCGGCCACGCGCGCCGCGAAAGGGTTGTCGGCGGCGATTGCCAGCGCCTCGTCGAGCGCCTTGTCGGCCTGGATGAAGGCAAGCACGTTGCCGGAGATCACCGCCTTCTGCATGGCCAGGGCCGCCTCGTGGAACAGGTCGGCGGCCTCGCGCGTGACGAAGCGGGCGGCCGAGCGAGCGAGCACCACCTCGATGCCGCGCCGCGCATCCAGCACCCGCAGCCAGTCGCCGGCGTGAAGCGGCGCGACCGCGATGCCCGCGCGAGGCCTGATATCCAGCAGGCCTTCCCAGGCGAGCCTCTGGATCGCCTCGCGCACGGGGGTGCGTCCGAGACCCAGCCGCTCGATCAGCGCGCCTTCGGTGACGAAGCTCGACGGCGCCAGCTCGAGCGTGACGATCATGTGCTCCAGCGCGCGGTAGGCCTTGGTCGCCGCCGGCTCGAAGGCCGCGTTCGTGTCAGCGGATATCAGTGGGGAGATCAATGGCAGGCTCCTGATATATTTTTCATATATCATAATGGATTCAGCATTGACGAGCCAGCCCTTAATAGATATACGACTGATATATCAATCGGAGTAGCAAATCATGTGGACCGGAGTTTTCCCCGCCGTCACGACCAAATTCACCGCCGACGACCGGCTCGACCATGCCGAGATGGAGCGCTGCTACGGACTGCAGATGGAGGCCGGCTGCGACGGCATCATCGTGTGCGGTTCGCTCGGCGAAGGGCCGATGCTGTCGCCGGACGAAAAGATCGAAGTGCTGAAGACGGCGCAGAAAGTCGCCGGCAAGAAGCCGGTGCTTTTGACCGTCAACGAGCCCGGCACGCGCGAGGCGGCTGTTATCGCCAAGCGCGCCGCCAAGGAAGGCGCCGATGGGCTGATGGTGGTGCCGAGTCCGATCTACCACACCGACCCGCAAGAGACGGTCGCCGCCCTTCGTGCAGTTGCGGAAGCCGGCGACCTGCCGGTGATGATCTATTCCAACCGGCTCGCTTATCGCGTCGACGTGACCGTCGAGCTGATGGAGGAGCTGGCGTCGGACAAGCGTTTCGTCGCCATCAAGGAATCGTCCGACGACATCCGCCGCTCGACCGAGATCATCAACCGGTTCGGCGACCGCTACGACCTCTTCACCGGTGTCGACAATCTCGCCTTCGAGGCGCTGTCGGTCGGCGCCATCGGCTGGGTCGCCGGCCTCGTCACCGCCTTCCCGCGCGAGACGGTAGCGATCTACCAACTGATGAGAGAGGGCCGCCGCGAGGAAGCGCTGGCGATCTACCGCTGGTTCCGGCCCTTGCTCGACCTCGATGTCTCCACCTATCTGGTCCAAAACATCAAGCTTGCCGAAGTGCTGGCGATCGGTACCAATGACCGTGTGCGCATGCCGCGCCAGCCGCTGTCGGGCGAACGCCGCAAGGCGGTCGAGAAGATCGTCCGGGATGCGCTGGCGGTGCGGCCGAAGCTGCCGTCGTTCCAGAACTCTCCTCGATCGACGGAAAAGCTGGTGGCGGCCGAATAAGGGAACAGCCTTCACGTGCAGAAAAATTCCGAGGAGGGGCGCCGCCCCTCATCCGCCCTTCGGGCACCTTCTCCCCGTGAACGGGGAGAAGGGGAAGACATCGCCATCATCGGTGGCGGCATCGTCGGTATCTGCGCCGCGACCCTGCTGTCTGAAGCGGGTCGCGGCGTTACCGTCTTCGATCGTACCGGCATCTGCGAGGAGACGAGCTCCGGCAACGCCGCCGCTTTCGCCTTCTCCGACGTGCTGCCGCTGGCGCATAAGGGCATGATCCGGCAATTGCCGAAATGGCTCGCCGACCCGCTTGGACCTTTGGCCATCCCGCCGGCCTATCTGCCCAAGCTGCTGCCCTGGCTGATCCGCTTCTGGCGCGCGGGCGCCGCCAAGCACTACGAAGCGAGCCTGGCGGCGCAGGTCGGTATGATGAAGCTCGCCGAAGCCGAATGGATGGGACTGCTCGACCGCTCCGGCACGCGGCCGATGCTGCGCGAGGATGGTTCGCTGGAATTCTATGAGAGCGAGTCGGAGTTCCGTGCCTCGCTGCCCGGCTGGGCCGAGCGCGGGCGTTTCGGCATCGGCTTTCGCCATGTCGAGGGCGAAGAAATGGCGGCGCTCCAGCCAGGTCTGGCGCCGCGCTTCGTCAAGGGCACCTTCGTGCCAGGCTGGAAAACGATTGCCGACCCCAAGCTGCTCGGCAAGGCGGTCTGGGCCTATGCGGAAAGGCTCGGCGCCCGTTTCGAGCATGCGCGTATCGAACGCGTGGAAGCGGACGCAAACGGCGCCACGATCGTCCTGGCCGACGGCACCAGGCGGGGGGCAAAGAAACTCCTGATCGCCGCGGGCGCCTGGTCGCATCTCCTGGCAAGGAATATCGGCGACCGCATCCCGCTCGAAACCGAGCGCGGCTACAACACGACGCTGCCGGTGTCCGCCTTCGACGTGAAGCGGCAGCTGATCTTTTCCGGACATGGCTTCGTCATCACGCCGCTGGAGACCGGCCTGCGCGTCGGCGGCGCGGTCGAGCTCGGCGGCATCGAGCGGCCGCCCAACTTCGCGCGGTCGAAGGCAATGCTGGAGAAGGCGAAGCGTTTCCTGCCCGGGCTCGACCCGTCGGGCGGACGCGAGTGGATGGGTTATCGCCCGTCGCTGCCGGACTCCTTGCCGGTGATCGGCGCGGCGCGCGCGCCGAATGTCTTTTATGCCTTCGGGCACGGCCATCTCGGCCTGACCCAGTCGGCGGCGACCGGCCGCTTGATCCGCGATCTCGTTGTCGGGCAGACTCCGCCGCTCGATCTCACCCCATTCCGTCCAGAGCGTTTCTGAAAAGAGAATATGATGGCCAAGAAATCCTTCTTCTGCATCGACGGCCACACCTGCGGCAATCCGGTGCGGCTGGTCGCCGGCGGCGGGCCATTGCTCGAGGGCTCGACGATGATGGAGCGGCGGGCGCATTTCCTCGCCGAATATGACTGGATCCGCACCGGGCTGATGTTCGAGCCGCGCGGCCATGACGTGATGTCGGGCTCGATCCTCTATCCGCCGACGCGCGAGGACTGCGACATCGCCATCCTGTTCATCGAGACCTCGGGTTGCCTGCCGATGTGCGGCCACGGCACCATCGGCACGGTGACGATGGCGATCGAGCATGGGCTGGTGAAGCCGAAGACGCCGGGCGTGCTGAGGCTCGACACGCCGGCCGGCCTTGTCATCGCCGAATACAAGCAGGTCGGCGAATATGTCGAGGAGGTGCGCATCACCAACGTGCCGTCCTTCCTCTATGCCGAAGGCCTGACCGTCGAATGCCCGGTGCTCGGCGAGATCAGCGTCGATGTCGCCTATGGCGGCAATTTCTACGCCATCGTCGAGCCGCAGCAGAATTACCGGGACATGGCCGACTATTCGGCGGGCGACCTCATCGCCTGGAGCCCGGTGGTGCGGCAGCGCCTCAACGAGAAATACTCCTTCGTGCATCCGGAGAATCCCGGCATCAACCGGCTGTCGCACATGCTGTGGACCGGCAAGCCGAAGCATGCCGAGGCCGACGCCCGCAACGCCGTGTTCTATGGCGACAAGGCGATCGACCGCAGCCCTTGCGGCACCGGCACCTCGGCACGCATGGCGCAGCTCCATGCCAAGGGCAGGCTCAAGCCCGGCGATGGTTTTGTCCACGAATCCATCATCGGCTCGCTGTTCAAGGGCAGGGTCGAAAAAGAGGTCAGCGTCGCCGGCAAGCCGGCGATCATCCCCTCGATCGGCGGCTGGGCCCGCATGACCGGGCTGAACACGATCTTCATCGACGACCGCGATCCGTTCGCGCACGGCTTCGTCGTCACCTGATACGATCAGCCGGCATGCGCTTTGGCTTCGCTTTCCGCTTTCGCCGACACCTGATCGCGGAACCAGTCGGCGAATTGACTTCGGCCGCTGAGGCCGAGCCGACGTCGTCAGAAAATAGCGCTTGTCGTCATCGATCGTCGCCCGAGGGGGGCCGAAAAGCACAGTCTCAATGGAGAGGGAGGCTCTGCTTGCTGAGACGTCGCTTCAAGGCTTTTCTATTTCGGCGAGACGCCTTCCGCCGAAGGGGTCTCGCCGTCACATGGCCGTCACAGATGACGCAAACCTCACCCAACGGAAGGCGCGGCGGTCCAAAAAGCAGCGCCTCGGTTCTTGCAAGAATTCTTCTCATCAACTTATTTTGACGCCGATTTCTTCGACATGAGGCCCATCATAAGGTTGAATCGTCAAAGACATTGCGTTGTGCCAATGCTACGGTCCGCGATAGTCCAGGGGTCGGGCGCGAAAAAAACGGGCAATCGGACGGCGTGCTTCCAAACCACGCAGAGCGATTGAAAAATCACGTTGCAATCCGGGCTCGAAACTTTACGACTAGGGGAAATACGAAAAGGAATGCGTCCTGAAAGGCGACATTCCAGGGGAGCCGCATAAATATGCAGTACTTCGTCCAGCAGCTTATCAATGGGCTGACGTTGGGATCGATCTATGGCCTGATCGCGATCGGCTATACGATGGTCTATGGCATCATCGGCATGATCAATTTCGCCCATGGCGACATCTTCATGGTCGGCGCCTTCACCGCGCTCATTGTCTTCCTGATCCTTGGCGCATTGTTCTATTCGGTGCCGGTCGTGGTGGCGCTTCTGATCATGATGATCGTGGCGATGCTGCTCACCAGTCTCTACAACTGGACGATCGAAAAAGTGGCCTATCGGCCGCTGCGCGGATCGTTCCGGCTGGCGCCGCTGATCACCGCCATCGGCATGTCGATCGCGCTGTCCAATTTCGTGCAGGTCACGCAAGGCCCGCGCAACAAGCCGATCCCGCCGATGGTGTCGCAGGTTTACACGATCGACGGCATCAGCATCTCGCTGAAACAGATCATCATCGTGCTGGTCACCGCCGCGCTGCTGGTGATCTTCTGGTACCTCGTCAACAGGACGGCGCTCGGGCGGGCGCAACGCGCCTGCGAGCAGGATCGCAAGATGGCGGCGCTGCTCGGCATCGACGTCGACCGCACCATCTCCATCACCTTCATCATGGGCGCCGCCCTTGCCGCCGTCGCCGGCACGCTGTTCCTGATGTATTACGGCGTCGTGGTGTTCTCGGACGGCTTCGTGCCGGGCGTGAAGGCCTTTACGGCGGCCGTGCTGGGCGGCATCGGCTCGCTGCCTGGCGCGGTGCTCGGCGGACTGCTCATCGGCTTCATCGAGAGCATGTGGTCGGCTTATTTCTCGATCGACTACAAGGACGTCGCCGCCTTCTCGATCCTGGCGATCGTGCTCATCTTCCTGCCCTCCGGCATCCTCGGCCGGCCTGAAGTCGAAAAGGTCTGATCTCATGGCCGTTACCGTGTCTTCGGAGCGCGACACCGTCGCTACTCCAGTCCAGCGCGCTTTTCGCGAAGCGCTCTATGCAGGCGCCATCTCGCTTGGCCTGTTCGTGCTGTTCATCGGTCTCAGGACAGACCAGAACATCAGCAACGAACTGATCCTGGTGCAGCGCTGGGGCCTGCTGGCCATTGTGGTCATCGCCACTGCCGTGGGCCGCTTCCTGTATATCGCCTATGGCCAGCCCTTCGTGGCCAGCCTGAAGATCGCCGACATCGACACAGGCCTGCTGCCCGACACCATAGCGGCACGCTTCTTCAGGACGCCTTACTTCATGGCAGCGGTCGTTGTCGCAGCCTTGCTGTTTGTGCTGGCCGGCTCGCTTGACGGGCTGCTCGGACCCGACCTTGCCGGCTACGCACGCTTCGTGCGGGCGCTGGCGATCATCTATGCCATCGCCTGGGTAATGTATTATTTCCGGGCCTTCATCCACGCCCACTTCTCGGCGTTGGGCATCAGCGCGCTGGCGCTCTATCCGATCGTCGTCGTGCTGGTGCTTGCGCTGATGACAGGATCGATGGCGGGAGGCTTTCAGGGTTCTCTGAAGTGGGTCGACAATTTCGGAATACAGATCCTGATCTATGTGATGCTGGCCTGGGGGCTGAACATCGTCATCGGCCTCGCTGGCCTGCTCGATCTCGGTTATGTCGCTTTCTACGCTGTCGGCGCATACGCCTACGCGCTGCTCGGCACGCATTTCGGCCTGTCGTTCTGGATCCTGCTTCCGGCCGCCGGCTGCATGGCCGCCTTCTGGGGCGTCATGCTCGGCTTCCCGGTGCTCAGGCTTCGGGGCGATTATCTGGCGATCGTGACGCTGGCCTTCGGCGAGATCATCCGCCTCGTCCTGATCAACTGGCGCGAGGTGACCAACGGCTCGGCCGGCATATCCGGCATTCCCAAGGTCTCCTTCTTCGGCCTGATGTCGTTCAACGTCTCTGATCCGAACTACATCGCCAAGGTGCTGCACATCGCCACATCGAGCGCCTATTACAAGATCTTCCTTTACTACCTGATCCTCGGACTCTGTCTTTTGACCGCCTTCGTTACCATCAGGCTGCGCCGGTTGCCGGTCGGCAGGGCGTGGGAAGCGCTACGCGAGGACGAGATCGCCTGCCGCTCGCTCGGCATCAACACCACCACCACCAAGCTGACGGCGTTCGCCACCGGCGCCATGTTCGGCGGCTTCGCCGGCTCGTTCTTCGCCGCACGGCAAGGTTTCGTCAGCCCCGAATCCTTCGTCTTCCTGGAATCGGCGATAGTCCTTGCCATCGTCGTGCTCGGTGGCATGGGTTCGCTGGTCGGCATCGCCGTAGCGGCACTGGTGATGATCGGCGGCACTGAAGCGTTGCGAGAACTCGACTTCCTGAAGCGGGTCTTCGGTCCCGATTTCACGCCTGAACTCTACCGCATGCTTCTGTTCGGCATGGCCATGGTCATCGTCATGCTATGGAAGCCGCGGGGCTTCGTTGGCAGCCGAGAACCGACAGCCTTCCTGAAGGAGCGAAGAGCGGTTTCAAGCTCCTTCACCAAGGAGGGGCACGGCTGATGAACGCGACTCCTTCCTCGAAAGACTTCATCCTGCAGGTCGAGCATCTGTCGATGAAGTTCGGCGGCCTGGTCGCCATCGGCGACCTGTCGTTCCAGGCCAGGCGCGGCGAGATCACCGCGCTGATCGGCCCGAACGGCGCCGGCAAGACCACGGTGTTCAACTGCATCACCGGCTTCTACAAGCCGTCTGAGGGCATGATCACGCTGAACCGGAACGACGGCTCGACCTATCTGCTCGAGCGCCTGCCCAACCACGAGATCCCGGCGCGCGCCAAGGTGGCGCGCACTTTCCAGAACATCCGCCTGTTCTCGGGCATGACGCTGCTGGAGAACCTTCTGGTCGCGCAGCACAACAAGCTGATGAAGGCTTCGGGCTACACGCTTCTTGGCCTCTTCGGCTTTCCGAGCTATCGCCAGGCCTCGGCCGAGTCGATCGAGCTCGCCAGGCACTGGCTGGAGAAGGCCGATCTTGTCGGTCGCGCCGACGATCCCGCCGGCGACCTGCCCTATGGCGCGCAGCGGCGCCTGGAAATCGCGCGCGCCATGTGCACGGGGCCGGAGCTTCTGTGCCTGGACGAACCGGCCGCCGGCCTCAATCCGAAGGAATCGGCGGCGCTCAACGAGCTGTTGATGGGCATCAAGAGCACCGGCACGTCGATCCTGCTCATCGAGCACGACATGTCTGTGGTGATGCAGATCTCCGACCATGTCGTCGTGCTCGAATACGGCCGCAAGATCTCCGACGGCAATCCGCAGTCGGTGCGCACCGATCCGCGCGTCATCGCCGCCTATCTCGGCGTCGACGACGAGGAGGTCGAGACCGTGCTGACCGAAGTCGGCGACGAGGACGTCATCGAGCAACTCGACACCGGGCCGGATGCGGCGCATGGGCCGGGAAATTCCGCTTCGATGATGGCGGGGCCGGTTTCCGACAGCGTCGAACACGCCGACGAGGGCGAGCGGGTCACGGTGTCGAAGGGCGCCTCGAAAGCGGCGCAGGTCGATGCGCGCGCCGCGGCGATCGCCAGCAAGCCGATCGCGGCTTCGGCAGCGACGAAGCCGGCGGCGAAGAAGCCGGCCGCAAAAGCGCCGGCGAAAAAGGCAGCCGCAAAGGCCCCGGCCGCGAAAGCCGGCGGCATCTCCAATCGCCTCGACGCGCCGCGTGGCGGTAAGGCAGACAGTCTGATCCGCATCAAGGGCATCGGTCCGGTCAACGAGCGCAAGCTGAACGAGCACGGAATCTTCCATTTCGACCAGATAGCGGCCTGGAAGAAGGCCGACATCGAGGCGGCGGAGGCCTATCTCGCCTTTGACGGGCGTATTGCCCGCGAAGACTGGATCGGCCAGGCGAAGACGCTGGCGAAGGAAGTGGCGGCCAAGCCCGCGACGCGTGGAGGGCGTAAATAATGGCCGGCACAACGCTGCTCGACATCAAGGGTGTCGAGACCTACTACGGCAACATCCGCGCGCTGAACGGCGTCGATGTCAGCGTCAACCAGGGTGAGATCGTGGCGCTGATCGGTGCCAACGGCGCCGGCAAGTCGACGCTGATGATGACCATCTTCGGCGCGCCGCGCGCCCGCACCGGCACCATCACCTTCGCCGGCACGAACATCACCAAGATGCCGACGCATGAGATCGCACGCCTGCGTATCGCCCAGTCGCCGGAAGGACGCCGCATCTTCCCGCGCATGACGGTGATGGAAAACCTGCAGATGGGCGCCAGCCTCGACAACCTCAAACATTATGACGAGGACGTCGAGAAGGTGTTCACGCTGTTCCCTCGGCTGAAGGAACGCATCGGCCAGCGTGGCGGCACGCTGTCGGGCGGCGAGCAGCAGATGTTGTCGATCGGGCGCGCCCTGATGGCGCGGCCTAAACTGCTTCTGCTCGACGAGCCGTCGCTTGGTCTCGCGCCGCTGATCGTCAAGCAGATCTTCGATGCCATCCGCGAACTCAACAAGACGCAAGGGTTGACCGTGTTCCTGGTCGAGCAGAACGCCTTTGGGGCGCTCAAACTCGCCACGCGAGGCTATGTCATGGTCAACGGCAATGTGACGATGAGCGGCACCGGCAAGGAACTGCTCGCCAATCCGGAAGTGCGCGCCGCCTATCTCGAAGGCGGACATCACTGAGATCGAGGACATCAATCATGCAAGGCATTATCTACGAAGAAGCCTCGATCTGGCAGTTCCTGTTCGTCACCTGCCTGCTTGGCGGCTGGGCGGCATGGATGACCGGCAAGGCCGCCGCTCAGACTTGGAGCACCTACGTTCAGCTGTTCTTCTACATGCTCGGTCTCGGCATCGGCATCAGGTTCATCCATCACGCCTTGTTCGACGGCACGATGTTCTCACTGCATTACTATATCATCGATACCATCGTGCTGATGATATTGGGCTTCCTCGGCTATCAATACACGCGCACCAACCAAATGGTCACACAGTATAACTGGCTCTACGAAAGAGCTTCCTTATTAAGCTGGAAACCGAAAGGTTGACGTTCACCATTACGCCGTTTCCGGCATGAATCGGCGTGACAAGTGCCTGAAAATCGGCATTCTATGCTTTCTGCGATAAGGGTGGGCATCGCATGAAAGTATCATCCACGCCCACTCCGTAAATGGGAGCGTTTCAATGAAAAAATCACTCTTGTCCGCCGTTGCGCTGACCGCGTTCGTCGCGTTCAGCGGCAGCGCGTGGGCCGCTGACATCCTGATCGGCGTCGCCGGTCCGATCACCGGCCCGAACGCCGCGTTCGGCGCACAGCTGCAAAAGGGCGCGGAACAGGCGATCGCCGACATCAACGCGGCGGGCGGCGTCAATGGCCAGCAGCTCAAGCTCGAGATCGGCGACGACGTCTCCGATCCCAAGCAGGGCATCTCGGTCGCCAACAAGTTCGTCGCCGACGGCGTCAAGTTCGTCGACGGCCATTTCAACTCCGGCGTCTCGATCCCGGCCTCGGAAGTCTACCAGGAAAACGGCATCCTCGAGATCACGCCGGCCGCGACCAACCCGAAGTTCACCGAGCGCGGCATGTGGAACACCTTCCGCACCTGCGGTCGTGACGACCAGCAGGGCAAGGTGGCCGGCGACTACATCGCCAAGAACTTCAAGGATGCCAAGATCGCCATCATCCACGACAAGACGCCTTATGGCCAGGGCCTCGCCGACGAGACCAAGAAGAACCTCAACGCCAACGGCATCACGGAAGTGTTGTACGAAGGCGTGAATGTCGGCGACAAGGACTTCTCCGCCCTCATCGCCAAGATGAAGGAAAACGGCGTCACGCTCATCTATTGGGGCGGCCTGCACACCGAAGCCGGTCTGATCATTCGTCAGTCGGCCGATCAGGGCCTGAAGGCGCCGCTGTTCTCGGGCGACGGCATCGTCTCCAACGAACTGGCTTCGATCGCGGGCGACGCCGTTGCCGGCACGCTCAACACCTTCGCTCCGGATCCGCGCAAGAATCCGGCCGCCAAGGAAGTGGTCGAGAAGTTCCGCGCCAACGGCTTCGAACCGGAAGCCTACACGCTCTACTCCTATGCCGCGGTGCAGATCATCGCCCAGGCCATCGCCAAGACCGGCTCGGCCGACGACGCGCAGAAGGTTGCGGAGACGATCAGGGCCAACACCTGGAAAACCGCTATCGGTGACATCGGCTACGACGCCAAGGGCGACATCACCCGTCCTGACTATGTCATCTATGAATGGAAGAAGGGCGACGACGGCAAGTACAGCTACTTCGAGAAATAAGCCGGCAAACCTAAAGCAGGTCGTGAGATCTGCTTTGGCCTACGTTTCGGAAATGCCCGGCGCTCGCGCCGGGCATTTTCGCTTGCGGGTGGGGCCGACCGGAAAGCTCCGCGCCGCGCGCTCGGGAATGCCCGTCGGCCGCCCGCTTACGGTATTCGAAGAACGGCAATGACAGTTTGACGCAAACAAGCGACTTAAATCGTTTTAGGTGTCGCTCAAATTTGTTTGCACTGCAGCATTTTCACGCTAATCATTGCGCCGGTTCATCTTCCCTTACGCTGCTGGAGCCCAGTCCTTGGCCATCACGAAGATCCTCGTCGCCAACCGGTCCGAAATCGCCATCCGCGTGTTCCGCGCGGCCAACGAGCTCGGCCTCAAAACCGTGGCGATCTGGGCGGAGGAGGACAAATATTCGCTGCATCGCTTCAAGGCCGACGAGAGCTACCAGGTCGGGCGCGGACCGCATCTGGCCAAGGACATGGGGCCGATCGAAAGCTACCTGTCGATCGAGGAGGTGATCCGGGTCGCCAGGCTGTCGGGCGCCGACGCCATCCACCCCGGTTACGGCCTGCTGTCGGAAAGCCCGGAATTCGCCGAGGCCTGCGCCGAGGCCGGCGTCACCTTCATCGGCCCGAAGCCGGAAACGATGCGCCGGCTGGGCAACAAGGTCGCCGCGCGCAACCTGGCGATCGAGGTCGGCGTGCCGGTCGTGCCGGCAACCGATCCGCTGCCCGACGACATGGACGAGGTCAAGAAGCTCGCCGCGACGATCGGCTATCCGGTGATGCTGAAGGCCTCGTGGGGCGGCGGCGGCCGCGGCATGCGCGCCATCCGCGCCGAGGCCGACCTCGCGCGCGAGGTCATGGAAGGCAAGCGCGAGGCCAAGGCGGCCTTCGGTAAGGACGAGGTCTATCTCGAAAAGCTGATCGAGCGCGCCCGCCATGTCGAGGTTCAGGTGCTGGGCGACACCCACGGCAATGCAGTGCACCTGTTCGAGCGCGACTGCTCGATCCAGCGCCGCAACCAGAAGGTCGTGGAGCGCGCGCCGGCGCCTTATCTCAGCGAAGAGCTGCGCCAGGAGCTTTGCGGCTATGCGCTGAAGATTGCGCGCGAGACCAGCTATATCGGCGCCGGCACGGTCGAGTTCCTGCAGGACGCCGACACCGGCAAGTTCTATTTCATCGAGGTCAATCCGCGCATCCAGGTCGAGCACACCGTCACCGAGCAGGTGACCGGCATCGACATCGTCAAGGCGCAGATCCATATCCTCGACGGCTTCGCCATCGGTACGAAGCAATCGGGCGTGCCGGCGCAGAAGGACATCAGGCTGAACGGCCACGCGCTGCAGTGCCGCATCACCACCGAGGATCCGGAGCACAACTTCATCCCGGACTATGGCCGCATCACCGCCTATCGCGAAGCGGCCGGCTTCGGCATCCGGCTCGACGGCGGCACCGCCTATTCGGGCGCGGTCATCACCCGCTTCTACGATCCGCTGCTCGAAAAGGTGACGGCCTGGGCGCCGACGCCCGGCGAGGCGATTTCGCGCATGAACCGGGCGCTGCGCGAGTTCCGCATCCGCGGCGTCGCGACCAACCTCACCTTCCTCGAAGCGATCATCAACCACCCGCGCTTCGCCGACAATTCCTACACGACCAGGTTCATCGACACGACGCCGGAACTGTTCGAGCAGGTGAAGCGGCAGGACCGCGCCACCAAGCTGCTCAACTACCTGGCCGATGTCAGCGTCAACGGCCATCCCGAGACGCGCGGCCGGCCGATGCCGAAGGCGAATGCGGCCGCGCCAGTGGTTCCCTATCTCAACGGTCACGTCCCGGATGGCAGCAAGCAGAGGCTCGATGCGCTCGGCCCGGAGAAATTCGCGGCCTGGATGCGAGAGCAGCGACAGGTGCTGGTCACCGACACGACGATGCGCGACGGCCACCAGTCGCTGCTTGCCACGCGCATGCGAACGCATGACATCGTCGGCATCGCCGGCACTTACGCGCGGGCGTTGCCGCAGCTGCTTTCGCTGGAATGCTGGGGCGGCGCCACCTTCGACGTCGCCATGCGCTTCCTCACCGAGGACCCGTGGGAGCGGCTGAGCAAGGTGCGCGAGGCGGCGCCGAACCTTCTGCTGCAGATGCTTCTGCGCGGCGCCAACGGCGTCGGCTACACCAACTATCCCGACAATGTCGTCCAGCATTTCGTCCGCCAGGCGGCGAGCGGCGGCGTCGATCTGTTCCGCGTCTTCGACTGCCTGAACTGGGTGGAGAACATGCGGGTCGCCATGGACGCGGTCGGCGCCGAGGGCAAGCTGGTCGAAGCGGCGATATGCTACACCGGCGACATCCTCGATCCGGCGCGCGCCAAATACGACCTCAAATACTATGTCGGGCTGGCCAAGGAACTGGAGGCCGCCGGCGCGCATATCATTGCCGTCAAGGACATGGCCGGCCTGCTGAAGCCGGCCGCGGCGCGCGTGCTGTTCAAGGCGCTGCGCGAGGCGACCGACCTGCCGATCCATTTCCACACGCACGATACGTCAGGCCTCTCGGCGGCGACGGTGCTGGCGGCGGTGGAGAGCGGTGCCGACGCCATCGACGCGGCGATGGATTCCTTCTCCGGCAACACTTCGCAGCCCTGCCTCGGCTCGATCGTGGAGGCGCTGAAGGGCACCGAGCGCGATCCCGGTCTCGATCCGCAGTGGATCCGCCGCATCTCCTTCTACTGGGAAGCGGTGCGCAACCAGTACGCCGCCTTCGAGAGCGATCTCAAGGGACCTGCCTCGGAAGTCTACCTGCACGAAATGCCGGGCGGCCAGTTCACCAACCTCAAGGAACAGGCGCGCTCGCTTGGGCTGGAGACGCGCTGGCATGAGGTCGCGCAGGCCTATCACGACGTCAATTTGATGTTCGGCGACATCGTCAAGGTGACGCCGTCGTCCAAGGTGGTCGGCGACATGGCGCTGATGATGGTCAGCCAGGATCTCACCGTCGCCGATGTCGAGAACCCGGCCAAGGACATCGCCTTCCCGGATTCGGTCGTGTCGATGCTGCGTGGCGATCTCGGCCAGTCGCCCGGCGGTTGGCCGGCGGCACTGCAAAAGAAGGCGCTGAAGGGCGAGAAGCCGATCACTGTGCGGCCCGGCTCGCTGCTGAAAGCAGCCGATCTCAAGGCCAGCCGCAAGGACATCGAGGGCAAGCTCGACCGCAAGCTCTCGGAATACGAGTTCGCGTCGTGGCTGATGTACCCCAAGGTGTTCACCGATTTCGCCGCGGCGCAGGAGACCTACGGGCCTGTCAGCGTGCTGCCGACGCCGACCTATTTCTACGGTATGAAGTCGGAAGACGAGATCTTCCTCGATATCGAGAAGGGCAAGACTCTGGTGGTTCGTTGCCAGGCGTTCGGCGATGTCGACGACAAGGGCATGGTCACCGTGTTCTTCGAGCTCAACGGCCAGCCGCGCCGCGTCAAGGTGCCCGACAGGGCGCATGGCGCTTCCGCCGCCAAGGCGCGCCGCAAGGCTGAGCCCGGCAATGAGGGGCATGTCGGCGCGCCGATGCCCGGTGTGGTGTCGGCGCTTGCCGTGGCGGCCGGACAGGCGGTCAAGGCTGGCGACGTGCTGCTGTCGATCGAGGCGATGAAGATGGAAACCGCGCTCCACGCCGAACGCGACGGCGAGATCGCCGAGGTGCTGGTCAAGGCCGGCGACCAGATCGATGCGAAGGATCTCTTGATCGCCTTCAAATGAGGTGTGTCGATATTCAGGCGAGGCCGGCCTGCAAACGGCGGCTTCCCTGCGCTTCTCGGTATCCGCCATTTTCGACTCGGCCTGACCTGAATATCGGCGCACCTTAAGATGTGCCCAGCCGTCCACAGCCGCTCGACAAGTGTCTTGACCCGCCGCGTCCGCTCGGGCAGGGAACCCGCTCCAATTCGCCGTGGCGGGAATCGCCACGGCACCAGAAGACGCGGAGAGAAAAATGGCCGACGAAATCACCGAGACCAGCCAGACTGTAGCCGCCGGCCAGCTGCGCACCATCATCGAGCGCATCGAGCGGCTCGAGGAAGAAAAGAAGACGATCTCCGACGACATCAAGGATGTCTATGCCGAGGCCAAGGGCACCGGCTTCGACACCAAGGCGATCCGCACGATCGTGCGCCTGCGCAAGAAGGACCAGGCCGAGCGCCAGGAAGAAGAGTCGATCCTGGACCTCTACAAGGCCGCCCTCGGCATGGCGTAAGCCTCATGGCCGGAGACCGGCCATGAACGAATTCGACTTCGGCGGCCGTCGCGCCTCGGAGTTCCGCCATCGCGGCTTCTGGGCGCTGTTCGCGGAGAGGCATCCGGAAGAAAGGGGAAGGCTCGCGCGGCGCGGGCCGTGGTTCTGGCAGCGCGGGCTGCCGGACTTCGCCCTGGTCCTTTCGATGTATGTCGCGCCGGCGCAGAACCATGTCGGCGTCTTCTTCGGGCGCAATGAGAAGTTCGGCGCCACGGAGTCCTGGTCACGGCTGAAACCGTTCCAGCCGGCGATCGAGGCCAGGCTGAAGCTCAGGCCCGAACAGAGCTGTGAAGGTCTCGGCATCAACTCGATGTGGCGGGTGAACTGCTACGCCGAGGACAACTGGCCGGCCATGACCGACTGGCTGGTGAGGGAATGCTCACGCTTCGAAGAAGCCGTTGTCGAGGTGCTCGGAGACGAAGGCCTGGCGTAAGATTGACTGCCTACCGCCGCGCTTACGCGCCTTCAGCTCGCCGCCGCCCATCGCGGCCGATCTCATCCAGACGCTGCTGCAGAGCCAGGTGATCGAGCGATGTTATCGGCAGGTTCGTGAACAGCGCGATGCGGTTGCCGACCATGCGATAGGCCTCGGCGAAAGCGAAATGCTGCTCGGCTTCAGTGCCACTGGCCTTGGAGGGATCGGGGACAGCCCAAAGCGCGGTCATCGGATGGCCTGGCCAGACCGGACAGCTTTCATTCGCTGTGGTGTCGCAGAGGGTGAAGACGAAGTCCATCTCCGGTGTGTCCGGCCCTGAAAATTCGTCCCAGCTCTTCGACCGGGCAAACGACGTGTCGTGGCCCATGCTCTCCAACAACTGAATCGCATGGGGATGGACGGTGCCTTTCGGTCGCGAGCCAGCAGAATAGCCCTTGAAGCGGCCGGCCCCGAGCTTGTTAAGTATGGCTTCGGCCATGATCGAGCGGGCCGAATTGGCATTGCAGAGAAAGAGAACGTTGTAGACCTGATCGCTCATTCCGAACTCCTGGGTGTTGCGGCGAAAACGACAGAATACGATATGGGTCACGTGTCTGTGATCGTACAGGTTTTGGCGGCGGATTCTGCGGCATCAGCATCAAATTTCGCAGCATCATCCCGCCGAAACCTTCGGCGCTCCGCTCAACGAGGCTTGATTGATGGGTGACTTCGACTCCACGGGCGTGACAGCGCTAATCGATCACAAAGCCGGCTTCTTGCGCTCACGCTGGAGGGGCGAAGCGCCGCTCGACCGGCTGTTCTGGCGCGACATGCTGCTTGTCGGGACGATCTTGAGCGTCGCCTCTTCGGCGCTGGCGCTGATCCTGCTCGGGTTGAAGCTGCCGCTCTGGCTGGTACTGGCGGTGCATTTCCTCCCCGTTCCATACACCATCTTCCTGACGGTCGCCGTCTGGAGAACGGCGGAGAAGAGCGGCGGCTTGAAGGCGCAGCTGATGATGCTGGGTTCGGCGCTCTGGCTGATCGCGACGGCCATCGTCTAAAGCGCGTCGCGTCGAAACGGATTCACACGACGCGCTTTAGGTCGTTGCTTGATGCATGTCGTTGTCGCAAAACCGAGGTCACTTTTGCGCGACATACATTAAGGTTTGTTGATATTCAGGATTCCCATCT
>NZ_VFTJ01000018.1:0-129164 GCF_006439595.1 Mesorhizobium sp. B3-1-9 | reverse complement strand
TGGGCGAGAACGACACCAAGATCGACACCTTCACCGTCACCGCCCTCGACGGCACCACCAAGCAGGTCAGCTTCACCGTCCACGGCGTCAACGACGCGGCGGTGATCGGCACCCCGACGGTGGCCGATGTGACCGAGGACAGCGCCAGTCCGACGCTGACGGCGAGCGGCGCCATCTCGATCAGCGATGCCGACCAGAACCAGTCCTCGTTCCAGACCACGGTCAGCGGCGATGCGGGCAACCTGGGCAGCCTGACGCTGGCCGCCAACGGCTCCTACACCTACTCGGTGGCCAATGCGGCCGTGCAGTATCTGGGCGAGAACGACACCAAGATCGACACCTTCACCGTCACCGCCCTCGACGGCACCACCAAGCAGGTCAGCTTCACCGTCCACGGCGTCAACGACGCGGCGGTGATCACCGGCAACAGCAGCGGTTCCGTGACCGAGGATGCCGTGCTGACCGTCAACGGCGCTCTGACCGTCAACGACCCTGACGCAGGCCAGAACTCGTTCCAGGTGCACAATGGCAGCAATCCGGTTGCTGGTACGTATGGCTCGCTGACCATCGATGCCGGTGGAAACTGGGTCTACACGCTCAACAATGCCGCGGCCAATGTCCAGGCCCTGACCTCTGCCGACCATCCGCACGACCAGATCCATGTATTGTCGGCCGATGGCACGGACCACGTCATCGACATCACGGTGAACGGTGCCGACGAGCCCGTCACCAACCATGCGCCGAGCGCCCCGGTCTTTGTCCCGGGCACGGCCGCGATTGCCGACGGTAACGCTATCGATTTGGGCCATTTCTTCTCGGTGGATCCCGATGCAGGCGATAGCGTGCAATATTCTGCTCTCTTCACGCTCGGATCCGGCTCAGTGAATTCGATCGGTGTCGACACAAACTCCGGCGAACTGACGGCGAGTGTGCCCACTGGACAGCCCGCCTCGGGAACGCTCACAGTCACTGCCACCGACAATCATTCCGCTTCTACGTCGCAAACCTTCAATGTCTGGATCGGCAACGGCAGCAACGGTTCAAACAGCAATGACGTCGGCATTGTTCTCAGCAGCACGAATCCCAACATCGCGGACGGTCGTGCCGGCAACGACGGGCTGACAGGCTCCAGCGGCGTCGACTACATCTTCGGCGGAGGCGACAACGATACGATCAAGGGCCTTGGCGGGGCAGACTGGTTGAGCGGCGGAGCCGGGGATGATCATTTCCGGTTCGAGGCGGTGAGCGATTCAACCCATGCGGCCTTCGACACCATTCTCGATTTCCAGCATTGGACGGGTACGTCGAGTCACGACTTCATCGACTTTGCGAGCGCCCTTGGCCTAACGGCAACCGGCACGGTCTCGGGTGGAAATCTAGCCGCTCATACCGTTGCCTGGCAGAGCGACGGGAGTGGCAACACGATCGTTTATGCCAATACCGGAAGCTCGATCGAGAGTGTGGCGGGCGGAGCCCACATCATCGAAATCCATCTGATGGGCGTCTCCACGCTCACTGCCAACGACTTCACCCTGAGCGTCTGACAATCATGAAAAGTGACAGAGGGCGGCAGATAAGATGATGCAGGACCATTCTGCGCTTAAGCTTGCCCTCTCCCGTTGCCGCGGCGGTTTCGCCGCGGTGGCGGGGTTCAGCTTCTTCATCAACCTGCTCGTACTCTCGACCTCGATCTATATGCTGCAGGTCTATGATCGCGTGCTGACGGGACGCAGCGTGGAAACGCTCGTCTATCTGACGCTGATTACGACGGCGGCGCTGGCTGCAATGGGCGCGCTCGAATTCTTCCGCTCCCGGCTGCTGGTGCAGCTCGGCACCTGGATCGACCGCGTGCTGTCGCCGCAGGTACTTGGCCGCGGGCTTGAGAACGTGTTGCGCGGCTCATCTTACCGCACCGAGGCGCTGCGCGACCTCGCCACGCTGCGCGGCTATCTTGGCGGCGGCGGCATCATGGCGCTGTTCGACGCGCCATGGATGCCGCTCTATCTCGGCTTCATCTTCCTGCTGCATCCCCTGCTCGGACTTCTGGCGCTGGGCGGCGCGATCATCCTGTTCGGCCTCGCCCTTGCCAACAACGCACTGACGGCCAACACGCTCAAACAGGCCAATGCCGCTTCCGCGCGCGCCTACCAGGCGGCGGATGCCGGTTTCCGCAATGCCGAAGTCATCGACGGGATGGGCATGGGCGGGGTGCTCGCCCGGCGTTGGGACGCGGCCAATGCGTCCGTGCTCGCGCTGCAGACGACCGCCAGCGACTGGGCCGGCCTGATCAATGCCTTCACCAAGCCGTTCCGGATGTTCCTGCAGGTCGCGGTGCTGGGGCTCGGCGCCTGGCTGTCGCTGCGCCATGAAGTCTCGCCCGGCGCCATGATCGCGGCCTCGATCATCATGTCGCGCGCGCTCGCGCCGGTCGAGCAGGCTATCGCAACCTGGAAACAGACGACCGCCGCGCGCGAGGCCTGGCGTCGCCTGGACCGGCTGTTCGAGGCTCCGTCGCTGCGCCCCCCGGGGATGGAATTGCCGCGTCCGCAGGGGCGGCTTTCGGTCGAGGCTGTCGCTTACACGCCAGCCGGCGCCAAGGAGCCCGCGCTCAGGAATCTCTCCTTCGCCGTGCCGCCGGGCCAGGTGCTTGCTGTGATTGGCCCGTCTGCGGCCGGCAAGTCGACGCTTGCCCGCCTGATCGTCGGCATGCTGTCGCCGCAGCAAGGCCGGGTTCGGCTCGACGGTGTCGACGTGTTTTCCTGGAACCGAACCGACTTCGGCTCTTATGTCGGCTACCTTCCTCAGGACGTCGAACTCTTTCCCGGCACCATCCGCGAGAACATCGCCCGCATGGAACAAGGCGATCCGGCCGAGATCGTGGCCGCCGCCCAGATGGCGGGCGTGCACGAGATGATCCTCAGACTCCCAAATGGCTATGATACCGAGATCGGCGAACAGGGTTCGGTGCTCTCCGGCGGGCAGCGCCAGCGCATTGGCCTTGCCAGGGCGCTCTACCGCCGTCCGGCGCTGGTGGTGCTGGACGAGCCGAACTCCAATCTCGATGCCGTTGGCGAGGAAGCGCTGAATCAGGCGATTGCCGCGATGAAGGAGGCAGGTTCGACCGTGGTGATCGTCGCCCACCGCCCATCGCTGATGGTGAACGTCGATTGCGTCCTGGTGCTGAACGATGGCCAGCCGCAAATGTTCGGCCCGCGCGATGGCGTGCTTGCGCAACTGCGCCGCCCCGAGCAGCAGTCCGCCCCGCCGCAGGTTCGGGTCGTCAGCTCCGAAAGGACCGGGTCGTGACGGAAGCCGCGCTGTCGCTGAAAATGCCGCCGCCACCGCCCGCCTGGCCGGCGGTAAGCGCCCATGTCTTCGGCGGCCTGACCGTCATCGGCCTGCTGTTCGGTGGCTTCGGCCTCTGGGCAGCCACCGCGCCGCTGACGAGCGCGGCGGTCGCGTCCGGGGTGGTGAAGGTCGACAGCAACCGCAAGACCATACAGCACCTGGAAGGCGGCATCATCCGGGAAATCCTGGTCCGGGAGGGAGACTTGGTCAAGCAGGGTCAGATACTGGTCCGCCTCGACGGGCTCGACGCGGAATCCGACCGCGACGCCGTGCGCGGCGAACTCGATTCCGCGCTCGCCGGCGAAGCCCGCCTGATCGCGCAGCGCGACGGCCTGAAGACAATTCCTTTTTCTGCGGACCTGTCGGCGCGGCAAAGCGACCCCACCGTCGCCGAGGCCATGGCCGGGCAGGAGCGCATCTTCCAGGACCAAGCCAAGGTTCAGGCGTCGGAGGTCGAGGTCTGGCAGCAGCGGATCGCCCAATACCATGCCCAGATGTCGGCGCTCGCCGCGAGAGTTGCGGCCTTCGAGATCCAGTTGCCGTCTCTGCGGGAAGAACTGGCGGACGCCCGCACACTTCTGAAGAAAGGCTATGGGGTGAAGTCCCGCGTGCTCCAGCTCGAACGGCAGGTCATTGCCGCGCAGGGCGAGGCTGACTCGAACCGTGGCAATATAGAAAGCCTGCGGCAGCAGATCGCCGAGGCGGACGCGCAGATCGACAATGGCCGGCTCTCCTATGTCAAGAAGGCCGCCGAGGACCTTCGTGACGTCCAGACCAAACGCTCCGAGCTCGAAAAGGCGCTTCAGAAGACCGACGCGCGCGCGGCGCGCCGGGATGTCGTTGCGCCGGAAGATGGGGCGGTAATGAACCTTCGGTATTTCACGCCGGGCGGCGTTGTGCCCCCCGGCGGGATTATTCTCGATCTGGTTCCCGACCAGGACAAGATGGTGCTGGACGTCAAGATTCAGCCGCTGGATATCGATGTCGTTCGCCCCGGTTTGCCGGCGACGGTGCGGCTCGTCGCCTACAAGCAGAGAACCACGCCCACGGTGAAGGGCGCCCTTACCCGGGTTTCGGCCGACGCCGAGATCGACGAGCGCAGCGGCGCGACGTTTTTCAGGGGGACGGTCGAGGTGAGTGCCGATGAGCTCAAGAACCTCCCACAAGTGAAGCTATATCCGGGAATGCCGGTGGACGTCTCCGTTGTCACCGGCAAGCGAACCCTGCTCGAATATCTCTTTCAGCCGGTCGCCGACAGTTTCGCTCATGCCTTCAAGGAGGAATGAAAAGGCCGCCAGCCTCCAGTTGGCATGGCATTCACGGCTGCAGCTCCATCGTGCGGGCGCCGCGAAGCGGCGGCGCGCGATGGGTTGAGACGACGACGATCCGATCGCTGAAGCGGGCGAGCAGCCGCTCGAGAACGCGCGCTTCCTGCTATCGTCGAGGTGGGCTCGTCGAGCAGCATGAGCGGCTTGGTCGACAGCCAGGCACGGGCGAGATTGATCGGGAGCGAATTGCAGTCTGACGATCTGCTGGCGGCCGTCGGAAAGCGTCTTGGTCAATTTCACGACGCCCGAAAGCACATTCGAGAAACGCTCGACGCTCCTGGAATCGCCCACCAGCTCCTTGCCGGCCTCGGCCTTGTGCCGCTTCGTCGATTTGGCGAGCACCTGGAGCTGCTCGGCGTTGAGCGCTCCGCATATGCCGCGATGCCGCGCCTCGCACGAAGCGCAGAGCACCGGGACGCCTGTCGTGTGAATATCCTCGCGAACGAGGGAACACCTATGGTGTTCCTATCTGCCAGCAACGCTCGTAGCGTCGCAGTCCGCCTGAAACCTGCCGGCCGTCCCGGACCTTACTTCATCCTTCGGCCGAGGCCCATGGATTTGGCCAGTTTCGAACGCGTTGCCGAATAATTTGGCGCTACCATCGGGTAGTTCGAAGGCAGGTTCCACTTCGCTCGATACTGGTCTGGCGTAAGGCCGTATTGGGTCTCGATATGCCGCTTGAGCGATTTGAAGCGCTTGCCGTCTTCCAGGCAGATGATGAATTCCGGCGTGACGGTTTTTTTCGCCCGGGCCACGCCCTTTATCTCGTCCGGCGGGACATCGGGCGACCCAAGTGAGATCAGCTTGATCGAGGCGTATATCTTGCCGATGAAGTCGGGCAGCTCGGCCGCAGGCAGCGGATTGTTCGCAATGTAGGCGGATACAACGCTTGCGGTCAGGGAGACAGTGGGATCTAGGCGTTCGTTGAGCGAGACAAAACCGTCCGAGGAGCTTGAAAAGTCCTTTCCGTTGGTCTCCATGCCGCGATGCGCACGGTCGATGCGGTCGACACTGCCCGCTGGACGGTCGAATCCATCCAGGGCCTTGTTTATGGCCGGCTTCACATAAGGCCTTTTCAACAATGCTCTCCTCTGCCGGTCATACCCTTGCGGCGATCGATGTGAGGTTCTGCCTCGCGATAAATATTGTGGGAAAATTTCACACGTGTCAACCAAGGGAGAGCTGGCGACCAGTGGACATAACGCGCCTTGCGGATTGAGGATGGTGGGTGGACAGGCGGCATGCAGGCCCATCTATTGTGGAAGCATTTCCCACGGGCTATTTTCGGCAGGAATTTTCGGGGCATAGGTGGTTGATTGACGGGTGAAGGACGGCGATGAGCAAATCGGCGGAACAATATCTGGATGCCGCGGGCGTCCAGAGCGCGTTGAACCGGGTGCTTCGCCCGTTGGTGCGATTGGCGATCAAATGCGGGGTGACGTTTCCCACCTTCGTCGACCTGCTTCGGCAGATCTACGTCAACGTGGCGGAGCATGAATTCACGCTGCCCGACAAGCAGCAGACGGACAGCAGGGTAAGCCTTTTGACGGGTGTCCATCGCAAGGAGGTCAGCCGTCTGCGAGGCGCCGGCGCCCCGGTCAGGGTGATACCCGAATCCGTTTCGAGGACGAGCGCGATTGTCGCGCGCTGGCTTGCGGATCCGTTGTTCACCGATGCCAAGGGCGCGCCATTGCCCTTGCCGCGAATGGCCGAGGCCGGAGAGGCGTCGTTCGCGGGCCTCGTGGAGTCGGTGACGCGGGATTTGCGGCCGAGAGCCGTTCTGGACGACTGGCTCGATCGAAAGCTGGTGGAGATCGACGAGGAGGATCGCATCGTCCTGATGGAGGCGGCAATGGCGCCGCGCGACGACGGCGAGGTCAGACTCTATTACTTTGCCCGCAACCTTCAGGACCATGCCGCCGCCGCCGTCGCGAACATCCTGGCGGACAAACCGCCTTTCATCGAGCGGGCCGTCCACTATGACGGGCTCTCGGAAGACCTTGCCAGGTCGCTCGAAGCCTACAGCCGCAAGATCGCGATGGAGACACTTATCCAGCTCAACAAGCATGCGAACCAGGCGGTGAAAAGCGATCCCGGCGGGACAAGCCGTTGGAATTGCGGCGTCTACATCCTCACCTCCGACGGTGCATCGTTTGCCGGCGAAGAATCCTCCAAGCCTGCCGGCGGAGACGCTTGATGCACTGGAGGTTGACGAGGCGGAGTTTTCTGATGCTCGGCGCCGCCTTTCCGGCGGCGTTGCCCAGTTCAATCGCAACGGCGACGGATACGTCGAGCGACCGGGGTATCGGCGGCACCGGGTGGACGGCGGGAACGGAGAGCGATCACGGCATCGGCGGCACCGGCATAGTGGGCACCATACAGCGCTTCGGCAGCATCTTCGTCAACGATGTGCGCGTCGCCTACGGTCCGGACGTGCCCGTTTGGATAGACGGCGTCGCAGCCACCACAGGCAGCCTCAAGGTGGGACATGTTGTCCGCGTGGCCGTGACACGGGATGCGGATCGCGTCTTCACGCGTGAAATCCACGTCACCAGCGAGGTCGTCGGGCCTGTCGAACGCGCAAGTCGCGGTTCGATCCTGGTTCTGGGACAGAGCGTGGACACCAGCCGCGTTGCGGGAATGCCGACGGTCAAGAAGGGGGATATCGTGGCCGTTCAAGGCATCCGGCGGCCAGACGGGAAGATCGTTGCAAGCTTGATAGAGACCAGACCGTCCGGGACGCCTTACCTTGTGCGCGGCCTTGCGGTCGTGAGGTCGGGCTCACTGCTGGTGGGACGACTGAGCCTCGGCCCAAGGTCGCTGCAGCTTGCGAACCGCCGCGTCGAACTGTTCCTGGCCAAGGCCAGCGGCGGCTACAGGGTGTTGCGCATCGAGGCGGAGGTTCCGGTTCCACAGGCCGATGCCGCGAACGTGCTGTATGAGACCTTCCTGCGGCGCCAGGGACCTCGGCTGGTATCGGGTCTGGGGGTCTCGATCGACGACCAAGGCGACGATTCGAAATCGACAGCTGTCGTCCACGCGTTCCTTGCCGTCGGGTTCGACCGGGCGGGCAACATCGTATCGGCCTCGCGCCAGGCGAATTCCGGCATGCGGCCGCAAGGCCCGTCCGGCATGCCTGGTCAGCCGCCTGGTTCAGGTCCGCCAAAAGGCCCAGGCGGTCCAGAGGCTCCCGGTGGTGCACCCAATGGCGAATCGGTTGGGCCTGGAGGGCCCGGAGGGCCGGGTGGGCCGAGCGGCCCCGGTGGACCGGGGGGTCCAGGCGCTCCCTGAGGTCCCGCACGAGGACCTAGCAGGCTGTTGCCGCCGGCAAGGCCGAACGCTTCGCGGTGCAGGCTGCCCCGCTGCTCGAAAACACGCTGTCTCGCGATGACGATAGATCCGGCCGGCCTGTCTCTTGCGAGGGACAGGCCGGCCGGCGCAGTCGCACTGGGCTCTTTTACCGGGGTGGGTGTTTCGAGCCTTTTCGTTACGGCTGCTCTTCCGCGGATCATGCGGGGGGCAGGTGATCCGTGGAAATTCAGTCCGGGCCTGCGAGAGCAGGTCCGATCGAAGCAGCCTTGATCGACGACCAAATACCTGTGGGAAAATTACCCACATGTCAAGCGACTCGTTGGCCGACCGCCCCCTGGCGGGCGATTTCATGTTCGCCCGGGGCGATGCTCAGGTTGCTTACCCCTGGTAAGGCCCGGATCGCGGCCTTCCCGCCGACTACCGCATTGCACAAATCCGGCCTACCTGCACAATAGGCGCATGTCCGCCGGTTCGTTGACCATCCTTGTTATCGACGAGAACCGCATCCGTGCCTCGATCATCGAGGCCGGATTGCGGGATGCCGGCCATCGGCATGTGACGGTGATCCATGATGTGGCCGGCATAGCCCGGCGCATCGCCGAGATCGAGCCGGACGTCATCGTCATCGACCTCGAAAACCCCAACCGCGACATGCTGGAGAACATGTTCCAGCTTTCGCGCGCGGTGAAGCGGCCGATCGCCATGTTCGTCGACCGCTCGGATCAGGCTTCGATCGAGGCGGCCGTTGACGCCGGCGTGTCGGCCTATGTGGTCGACGGGCTGAAAAAAGAACGCATCAAGCCGATCCTCGACATGGCGATCAGCCGCTTCAACGCCTTCTCGCGCATGGCGCGCGAACTGGAGGAGGCGCGCAGCGAGCTCGAGAACCGCAAGGTCATCGACCGGGCCAAGGGGATCTTGATGAAGTCGCGGGGCCTAAGCGAAGAGGCGGCCTATGCGCTGCTGCGCAAGACCGCGATGAACCAGAACCGCAAGATCGCCGACATCGCCCAGAGCCTGGTGACGGCTGCGGGATTGCTGGGGCCTCTGGAGGGCGAATGAGCATGTCGGTAGCGCATCAGATCACCGCCGGCTTCATGCCGCTTTTCGACAGCGCCGTCCTGGTCGCAGCCGGCGAGATAGGCTTTGCCGCGCGCGAGGGCATCGAGCTCAAGCTGCAACGCGAGACTTCCTGGGCCAACATCCGCGACCGCATTGCCATCGGCCATTTCGATGTCGCGCATATGCTGGGGCCGATGCCGCTCGCCTGCAGCCTTGGCCTAACGCCGCTTGCCTCCGAAACCATCGTGCCGTTCTCGCTCGGCCTCGGCGGCAATTGCGTCACCGTCTCCAACGCCGTGTGGGAAGGCATGGCGGCGCATGGCGCGGCGCCTGACCTCGATCCCGCCCGCGCCGGGGCGGCGCTCGGCGCGCTGATCCGCGAGCGGATGGGCGCCGTTCGCGAGCCGCTGCGCTTCGCCGTCGTCCACCCGCATTCCGGGCATAATTACGAATTGCGCTACTGGCTTGCCGCCTGCGGCATCGATCCGGACCGTGACATCGAAATCGTCATCGTGCCGCCGCCCTTCATGGCCGACGCTTTAGCCGCCGGCCGCATCGACGGCTATTGCGTCGGCGAGCCCTGGAACAGCGCCGCCGTCGCGGCGGGCACCGGCCACATCGTCACCGTCAAGGCGCTGCTGTGGCGCAACAGCCCGGAAAAGGTCATCGGTGCCCGCAGGGCTTGGGCTGAGGAAAACCCGGAGGCGCTAGCCGCCCTGCTCAGGGCGCTGCATCATTCCGCCCGCTGGTGCCAGGATCCGGCGAACCGCGGCGAACTGGCCGCGCTGATGGCAAGGCCAGCCTTCCTCGGGCAGCCGGAGACGATCCAGATGCCGGCGCTCACCGGACGCCTTCAACTCGGCGGCGGCGCGGAACGGCGCGTCGAGGATTTCTTCCTGCCTTTCGACAAGGCGGCCAATTTTCCCTGGAAGAGCCATGCGCTGTGGTTCTACACGCAGATGGTGCGCTGGGGGCAGTTGCCGCACACGCCGCAGAACCTGGCCATCGCCCGCGACTGCTACCGGCCCGACCTCTATCGATCGGCGCTGAAGCCGCTTGGCGTCGCGCTGCCCGGCGCCAATGCCAAGGTCGAGGGCGCATTGAAGGTCGCGACGCCGGTCGGCTCGGCGGGGGCCAGTCTGATCCTTGGCCCCGATGGATTCTTCGACGGCCAAATCTTCGATCCGGACCGGATCGACGCCTATATTGACGGCCAGAAGCGAGCTTGATTATTTGCGCGCCATTCTTGTGCATTGCACAAAATTTATGCGGTGTTGTCGCGCCATTGATCAATGTTTGACCGCGAACATGTTTGGCACGATCGCCGACTGGCGTTCATACCGCTTTGATTTTCCACAGAATTCAGCTTCTTCGTAGAACTGGCACGCTTCGTGCTTTGAAATAGCCGAGCCCCTCGCGGGCAATGGAACAGGCGTCCAATGGCGGGCGCCACAGGCAAAGCTGCCGCTCAGGTCACCACGCGATCCCGGATGTACGGACGCGAGAGGGCCTGGACGGCAGCTTTTTTGTTTTGGCGACACGCAATCGACGGCGCTGGCCCCAAGCAGCGCCCAACGGGAGACGACGATGACGAGATGGATCGGAACGACATCCCTCAAGGATTTCACCCGCCGCGATTTCCTGGCGAGCAGCGCGCTGACGGCGGTGCTGTTCATCGCCGCGCTGCTCTTGTTTCCCGCCAGCCACGAAGCCGAAGGCAAGGGTCCGCAAGTGACCGCGCAAGCCCCGTCGCGCTGACCATGATCAACACCACACGCGGCGCCTTCCTCGCTGCAAACCGGAGCTAGCCATGACCGCAAATCTCCCAGCCGCGCCCAGCCAGGACAGTGCTTCCCAGCAGGCGCTTACCATGTCCACCATCGCCTTCACTGTCTGCTTCGCGGTGTGGACGATCTTTTCCATCATCGGCGTTCGCATCAAGCAGGAGCTTGGGCTCAACGAGACCGAGTTCGGCCTGCTGGTCGGCACGCCGATCCTGACGGGCTCGCTCGTGCGCATGGTGCTCGGCGTCTGGACCGACCGCTATGGCGGGCGCCTGGTCTACACAGCGACCATGCTCGCGGCCGCGGTCGCGACCTTCCTGCTCGCTTTCGCGCACACCTACGGGCAGATGCTGCTGGCCGCGCTCGGCGTCGGGCTCGCGGGCGGCTCCTTCGCCGTTGGCGTCGCCTATGTCTCGCGCTTCTTTCCAGCCGGAAAACAAGGCACGGCGCTCGGCATCTTCGGTGTCGGCAATGTCGGCGCCGCGGTCACCAAGTTCCTGGCGCCGTTCGTGCTCTTGTCCTGGGGATGGCAGTCGGTGGCGCTGATCTGGGCGGCGGCGCTGGTCGTCATGGCCATCGTCTTCTGGTTCACGACCGACGACGATCCGGTCATCCGCGAGCGCCGCGCCGGTAAGGTGGCGCCGGCAAGAAGCTTCTGGCAGGAATTCGCGCCGCTGAAGAACCTGCGGGTCTGGCGCTTGGCCTTCTACTACTTCTTTTCCTTCGGCGCGTTCGTGGCGCTGTCGCTCTGGCTGCCGCGTTACCTAATCGGCGTCTACGGCTTCGGCATCGCCACCGCCGGCATGATCGGCGCGGCCTACTCCATCCCCGCCAGCATCTTCCGCGCCTATGGCGGCGTGCTTTCCGACCGCATCGGCGCCCGCACCGTGCTCTACTGCACCTTCAGCGTCTGTGCCGTCGCGACGCTCGTTCTGTCTCTCCCCTCGGCAGACTATGTCGTGCGCGGCATCGGCGGGCCGATCCCCTTCCACTTCGAGATCGGCCCGCTCGCCTTCATCGCCGTCGCTTCCGTGCTCGGCTTCTTCATGAGCCTCGGCAAGGCCGCCGTCTACAAGCACATCCCGGCCTATTATCCGCAGAGCGTCGGCGCTGTCGGCGGCGTGGTCGGCATGATCGGCGGGCTCGGCGGTTTCATCCTGCCGATCGCCTTCGGCGCGCTGAATGACCTCACCGGCGTCTGGTCGAGCTGCTTCATGCTTCTGTTCCTGATCGTCAGCTCGTGCCTGCTCTGGATGCACGTCACCATCCGTCGGATGGAGCGCGCGGCCGCCGTCAAGACATCGTCCCTTTCCTACGCCGCCGAATAGATCGGAGCAGACCGGACATGAGCGAAAAACTCGTCATCATCGGCAACGGCATGGCGCCCGGCAGGATGCTGGAGCACCTGCTGGAGGCAGCGCCGGACCGTTACGCCGTCACCATCTTCAACGCCGAGCCGCGCGTGAACTACGACCGCATCATGCTGTCGCCGGTGCTGTCGGGCGAGAAGGCGTTCGAGGAGATCGTCATCCATGGCGACGGCTGGTACATCAAGCACGGCATCACGCTCTACAAGGGCCACAAGATTGTCGCCATCGACCGTGAGGCCAAGACCGTCACCTCGGACCATGGCGTGACCGAAAGCTATGACCGGCTGGTCATCGCTACCGGCTCGGTGCCCTTCATCATTCCGGTGCCCGGCAAGGAATTGCCGGGCGTGCTCAGCTATCGCGACCTCGACGACGTCAATGCCATGCTGCTTGCCGCGCAGTCGCGCGCCAAGGCAATCGTCATCGGCGGCGGCCTGCTTGGGCTCGAAGCCGCGGCGGGGCTTAAAGAACGCGGCATGGACGTCACCGTGCTGCACGTCATGCCGACGCTGATGGAGCGCCAGCTCGATCCGGCCGCCGGCTACCTGCTGCAGAAGGCCGTCGAGGCGCGCGGCATCAAGGTCATGACCAAGGCCAACACCAAGGCCATCGTCGGCAACGGCAAGGTCGAGGGCGTAGAACTGATGGATGGCACGGTCATCCCGGCAACGCTGGTTGTGATGGCGGTCGGCATCCGGCCCAGCACCACGCTCGCCAAGGAGGCCGGGCTGGAGGTCAATCGCGGCATCGTCGTCGACGACCGCATGCGGACTTCCGATCCGGCGATCATGGCGCTCGGCGAATGCGCCGAGGTCGGCGGCCATGTCTACGGGCTGGTCGCGCCGCTCTACGAGATGGCCCGCGTCGCGGCCGCCGGGCTGGCGGATGGCGAGGACAGGCGCTTCGTCCACTCCGACACTCCGACCAAGCTCAAGGTCACCGGCATCGACCTCTATTCGCTCGGCGATTTCGCCGATGGCGAGGATCGCGAAGAGATCATCCTGCGCGACGCGTCCGCCGGCATCTACAAGCGCGTCGTGCTGCAGGACAACCGCATCATCGGCACGGTGCTGTTCGGCGAGACGGGCGACGGCGCCTGGTTCAACGACCTCAAGAAGAAGGCGACCGACATTTCGGAGATGCGCGACACGCTGATCTTCGGCCAGGCGTTCCAGGGAGGCGTTTCCTCGGACCCTTTGGCGGCCGTTGCGGCACTGGCGGATGATGCGGAAATCTGCGGCTGCAACGGCGTCTGCAAGGGAAAGATCACCGGCGCGATCACCGGCAAGGGGCTGACCGGTCTCGACGACGTGCGCGCCCACACCAAGGCCTCGGCTTCGTGCGGCTCGTGCACGGGTCTCGTCGAGCAATTGCTGAAGCTCACGCTGGGCGAAGCCTACAATCCGGCGACGGTGCAGCCCATGTGCGGCTGCACTAGCCTCGGCCATGACGATGTGCGGCGCCTGATCAAGGCAAAGGGACTGAAGACGATCCCCGCCGTCATGCAGGAGCTCGAATGGAAGACCTCCTGCGGCTGCGCCAAGTGCCGACCGGCGCTGAACTACTATCTCGTCTGCGACTGGCCTGACCAATATGCCGACGACTACCAGTCGCGCTTCATCAACGAGCGCGTGCACGCCAACATCCAGAAGGACGGCACCTATTCGGTGGTGCCGCGCATGTGGGGCGGCGTCACCAGCGCCGGCGAATTGCGCGCCATCGCCGACGTGGTCGACAAGTTCGATATCCCGATGGTCAAGGTCACCGGCGGCCAGCGCATCGATATGCTTGGCATCCGCAAGGAAGACCTGCCGGCGGTATGGGCCGATCTCGGCAAGGCCGGCTTCGTCTCCGGCCATGCCTACGCCAAGGGCCTGCGCACCGTGAAGACCTGTGTCGGTTCCGACTGGTGCCGTTTCGGCACGCAGGATTCGACCGGCCTCGGCATCCGCATCGAAAAATTCATGTGGGGCTCGTGGACACCGGCCAAGGTGAAGATGGCGGTGTCGGGATGCCCGCGCAACTGCGCGGAAGCGACCTGCAAGGATGTCGGCGTGGTCTGCGTCGACTCCGGCTACGAGATCCATTTCGCCGGGGCCGCCGGCCTCGATATCAAGGGCACCGAAGTGCTCGGTCTGGTCAAGACCGAGGACGAGGCGCTGGAGGTGATCGTGGCGCTTGTCCAGATGTATCGCGAGCAGGCCCGCTATCTGGAGCGCATCTACAAATGGGCCAAACGCGTCGGCACCGCCGAGATCAAGAAGCAGATCCTGGACGATGCAGAGCGCCGCAGGACGCTCTTCGACCGCTTCGTCTTCAGCCAGAAATTCGCGCAGGTCGATCCGTGGTCGGAGCGCGTCTCCGGCAAGGACAAGCATGAGTTCCGGCCGATGGCTTCGGTCGGGTTTGTGGAGGCGGCGGAATGACCAACATGAACTGGATCGCCATCGGCACCATCGCCGACATTCCGCCACGCGGCGCGCGTTGCGTCGTCACGCCGCAAGGCAAGATTGCCGTCTTCCGCACGGCGGACGACCAGGTCTTCGCCATCGACGACCATTGCCCGCACAAGGGAGGACCGCTCAGCCAGGGCATCGTCCATGGCGCGGCGGTGACTTGCCCGCTGCACAATTGGGTGATCTCGCTGGAGACCGGCAAGGCGCTCGGCGCCGACGAGGGCTCGGTGAGGACAATCCCGGTCAGGATAGAGGGCGAACGGCTGTTCATCGCGCTTGCAGCGCTGGCCTCGAAAGCGGCCTGAGGCATGGAAGAAGCACGCGAGGTGAGGACCACCTGTCCCTATTGCGGGGTGGGTTGCGGCGTGCTGGCCGAGGTCGCCGCGGACGGCACGACGACCGTTCGCGGCGATCCCGATCATCCGGCCAATCTAGGCAAGCTTTGCTCGAAGGGTGCTGCGCTTGGCGAGACGCTCGGCCTCGAAGGCCGTTTGCTCCGGCCTGAAATCCGCGGCAGGCAGGCCGATTGGGATGAAGCGCTCGATCTCGTCGCCGGAAAATTCTCGCGGGCGATTGCCGAGCATGGACCGGACTCGGTCGCCTTCTATGTCTCCGGCCAGCTACTGAGCGAGGATTATTACGTCGCCAACAAGCTGATGAAGGGCTTCATCGGCTCGGGCAACATCGACACCAATTCGCGGCTCTGCATGGCGTCGTCCGTCGCCGGCCATCGCCGCGCTTTCGGCGAGGACATCGTTCCCGGCGTCTATGAGGATTTCGAGCACGCCGATCTGATCGTGCTCACCGGCTCCAACACCGCATGGTGTCACCCGGTGCTCTATCAGCGCATGCTTGCGGCGCGAAGGGAACGCGGAACCAGGATCGTCGTCATCGATCCGCGCCGCACCGCCACGGCCGACGAGTGCGACCTGCATCTGGCGCTCGATCCCGGTACGGATGTGCTGTTGTTCAACGGGCTGCTGGCGCATCTCGTGCAAGCCGGTAAGGTCGATTCAGGCTTCGTCCGTGACCATACATCGGGCTTCGACGCCGCATCCGTGCTCGCCAGCGCCGACGCGCCGTCGATCGCGCGCGTCGCGAAAGGTTGCGGGCTGGCAGTCGCCGATATCCAGGCCTTCTACGATCTCTTCGCCGCCACAGAGCGGACCGTCACGGTCTACAGCCAGGGCGTCAATCAGTCGGCGCATGGGACCGACAAGGTCAACGCCATCATCAACTGCCATCTTGCCACCGGCCGCATCGGGCGACCCGGCATGGGGCCGTTCTCGGTCACTGGTCAGCCGAACGCCATGGGCGGCCGCGAGGTAGGCGGCCTGGCCAACCAGCTCGCCGCGCATATGGACTTCGCGGATGAGGCCAACGTCGACCGGGTCTCGCGCTTCTGGAAGGCACCAAGCGTCGCGCGGCGCGGCGGCCTGAAGGCGGTGGATATGTTCCAGGCGGTCGCCGACGGCCGCATCAAGGCGCTGTGGGTGATGGGCACCAATCCGGCCGTCAGCATGCCGGATGCGTCGCGCGTGCGCGCCGCCTTGTCCAAATGCGATTTCGTCGTCGTCTCGGATGTGACCCGCACCGACACCACGCGCCATGCCGACGTGCTGCTGCCGGCCGCCGCCTGGGGCGAGAAGGACGGCACGGTCACCAATTCGGAGCGGCGCCTCTCGCGTCAGCGGCCGTTCCTGCCGCCGCCGGGCGAGGCGAGAGCCGACTGGCGCATCATCTGTGATGTCGCCGCCCGCATGGGCTTTGGCGATGCCTTCGCCTACCAGGCGCCGGCCGACATCTTCCGCGAGCACGCCGCGCTGTCCGCCTTCGAGAACAGCGGCGAGCGCCTGTTCGATCTCGGCGGCATGGCTGACCTCAGCGACACGGACTATGCCGCCTTCGCGCCGCGTCACTGGCCCGCATCGGTGCGAGGCGAGCAGCAGATACGATTGTTCGGCGACGGCCGTTTCCCGACGCCCGACGGCCGTGCGCGCTTCGTGCCGGTGCGGCAGGAGGCAACCGCCTTCACCGTCGATGCCGATTATCCGCTGGCCCTGAACACCGGCCGGCTGCGCGACCAGTGGCACACCATGACGCGCACCGGGACCGTGCCGCGTTTGATGGCGAACGCGCCGGAGCCCGCGGCCGACATCCATCCGGCGGATGCGGCCGCGCACCGTCTCAAGGACGGCGACCTCGTCCGTCTTTCAACCCGCTTCGGCTTCGTCCGTGCACGGGTGCGGGTGTCGGAAGCACAGCGACGCGGCCAGGCCTTCCTGCCCATGCATTGGAGTGGCCATTTCGCGGCGAAGGCCGCGGCCGGTCTGCTGTCCTCGCCGATCACCGATCCGCATTCCGGCCAGCCAGAGCTCAAGCATGTTCCGGCAATGATCGTGCGGGAAGACATCGGATGGGCGGGCGTGCTCATTACACGCCGCGATTTGCGGCCGACAGGTTTCGTCCATTGGAGCCGACAGGCGGTCGAGGGCGGTTGGGTCTACGAGCTGACCGGAACGGAGCCGCCGGATCAGGGCATTCTCCTGGCGCGCAAGCTGCTTGGCGTCCAACGGCGAGACCAGCTTCTGGAATATACCGACCGGCGCGGCCTCGCCTATCGCGCGGCGGCCATTGACGATGGCGGCGCCATGGCGGAAGCCTTGCTGGTCGCCGCCCCGGATCAGTTGCCGGCACGTGACTGGCTGGTGTCGCTGCTTGCAGCGCGCCAGCCACTGTCGGCGACCGATCGCCATGCGCTTTTGTCGGGACGCTCGCCGGTGCCCATGCCTGTCATCGGGCGGGTCGTGTGCGCGTGCTTCCATATCGGCGCCAACCAGCTTGCGTCGGCGGTCGCCGCCGGTTGCGACAGTCTGGAAGCAATCGGCTCGACGCTGCGCGCCGGTACCAATTGCGGCTCATGCCGCTCGGAGATCAGGGCGATCATCGATGCCCGCCAGGTGCAGGCGGCGGAGTGAGCCGCGCCTGTCACGGCCACGTCGCTTGGTTCTATCGGTCCTCGACAATCCGCAGATACGCCGCCGTCACGAACAGCACGATGAAGCCGAACAGGATGCGGCGGCCGCCTTCGGGCATTTGCAGGATGGTGAGCAGCGTCGTCAGCACGGTCAGGATCAGCGCGCCGATGATGGTGCCGGTGTAGCCGCCGCGGCCGCCGAAGATCGAGGTGCCGCCAATGACGGCGGCGGCCACGGATGGCAGCACCAGCGGTTCGGCGAGCGACAGCGAGGGCGCCTTGATCAGGCCGATATAGAGCAGGCCGGTGATGCCGGCGAGCAGGCTGGAGAGGACGTAGAGCGCGGTGATCACCTGCCAGTAGCGCACGCCCGACAGACGCGCGGCGCGTTCATTGTCGCCCACGGCATAGAGCAGGCGGCCGAAGCCGGTGCGGTTCAGCATGAAGACGATCAGCACCGCCACCGGCACGAACAGCAGAAGCGCGTTGGGAAAGCCGTAGGTGACGCCGGTGCCCAGCCAGCTGAGGAAATCCGGAATCTTGGCGCCGGAGGCGATCACGGTGCGCTGGTAGACCTGCAGGAAGCCGGTGCCGATCAGGCTGGTGCCGAGCGTCATGATCAGAGGATGCACGCGGAACACGCCGACGCCGATGCCGTTGACGAGGCCGATCAGCACGGCGGGCAGCATGGCCAGCAGGAACGCCACCGCCGGATCCTGGTTGACGATCTGCGTCGCCATGATGAAGGCGCTCATCGTCGCTACCGTGCCGACGGAAAGGTCGATGCCGCCGGTCAGCATTGTCATGGTCTGGCAGCCGGCGAGGATCCCCAGCGGGATGGCGAATTTCGCCGTGTTGGCGAGCCAGCGCTCGTTGACGATACCGGGGCGCAGCACCTGCAGGATCGCCACGAGGATGATCAAAAGGATGATCAGCGGGATGAGCGGCCGGTCCGCCATGAAGCGCTTGATCCGGCGACCGAACGAGACCGGCTGGGGCATGGTCGCGATGTCGGTCATGGCGTTGCTCCTGCCGGGCGGCTCCGCATGAAGGCGCCGAACATGACGACGGCGACCATGATCGCGCCTTCGATGATCGCGGTGACGTTCGGATCGATGGCCAGAAGCGTCAGGTCGGTGCGCACCAGCCTCAGCACGAAGACGGCGATGATCGGCCCGAGCAGGCCGCCCTTGCCGCCGCCGAGCGCGACGCCGCCCAGCACCACCGCGGCGACGCTGGCCAGCAGATAGGGCCCGGGGATGGGCGCACCGATGCCGGTGCTGACGGTGAGCGACAGGCCGCCAAGCGCTGCGAACAGGCCGGACAGCGCGTAGGCGATGATCTTGGTGCGCGCCACCGGCACGCCGCTGCGGAAGGCGGCGAGCTCGTTGCTGCCGATGGCGTAGATGGAGAGGCCGAGGCGTGAGCGCCTGAGCGGAATCCACACGATGCAGAGGCAGACGACGAGCAGCACCAGCGCCTTCGGCACCCAGGCGTCCACCCAATCCGGCAGGCCGGGGACCGGCACGGTGCCGATGACGCTTGCCTTCAGCCATTCGGCGGCGGCGCCGCCGGGGGCGCCCAGCACAAGCAGCGCCGCGCCCTGGAGCACGAACAGCATGGCCAGGGTGACGACGATGTCGGGCACCCGGGTGACGACGATGAGGAGGCCGTTCAGCGCGCCGAGCACCAGCCCCATGGCCAGCACGAAGGGCACGACGAACAAGGCATACTCCTCGCTGGCGCCGTTCATCATCGAGGCGGCGGTGACGCTGGTCAGCGCCATCATGGCGGCGACCGACAGGTCGATGCCGCCGGCGATGACGACGACGGTCTGGGCCGCGACGGCAAAGGCGTAAGGCAGAACCGCGCGCGCCAGCGAACCGAAGTCGCCGCTGCCATAGCCCGGCTGGATCAGCTTGGTGACGACGAAGAGAAAGATCAGCAGGGCGAACAGCCCCGCGACCCAACCCTGGTTGCGGAGAAAGCGGCTCATGACGCGGCCTCCGCACTGGAACCGGGTTTGACCTCGGCAAGGATGCCGACATCCGCCTTGGCGCCGCGCGGCAGGCCGTAGGCTGCGCGCATCAATGCCGCTTCATCGGCTTGCTCGACCGGGAAAGTGTCGACGACGCGGCCGCCGAAGATGACGATGACGCGGTCGCAGACACGCTGCACCTCTTCCATTTCGGATGTGTAGAACAGCACCGACTTGCCCTGGCCGGCGAGCTCGCGCAGCAGCTTGTAGATTTCCTGCTTGGTGCCGACATCGATGCCGCGGGTAGGGTCGAAGCAAAGGATGGTGCGGGCGTTGGCTGCGATCCAGCGGGCGATGGTCACCTTCTGCTGGTTGCCGCCGGAAAGGCGCTGCACCTCGCCCTGGGCGCGGGTGTCGATCTGCAATCTGGCGATGGCGCTGGAAACCACCACCTGCTCGCGGCGCATGCGGATCGGGCCCCATTTGCGCAACGCCGCGCTGAAGGGCAGCGCGATGTTCTCGCGCACCGAGCGCTGCATGGCCAAGGCCTCGGCGCGGTCGCCCGGCACATAGGCGATGCCGGCCTGGATGGCGTCGCTCGGATGCGAGAATTTCACCGGCGCGCCGTCGACGTCGATGGTGCCGCCGGTCGGACGGATCGAGCCGGCAAGCGCTGCGAAGAGCTCGTCCTGGCCCTGGCCCTCGAGCGCAAACACGCCGGCGACCTCGCCATTGGCGAGATCGAAGGAGACGTCGTTGAGCTTGGTGCCGAGCTGCAGGTTGCGGACCGACAATCGCGGGCGGCGGCCGCCGGCAACCGCCACATCATTTGCCGCGCGCGCGGTGACGTGTGTCTTCTCGATGCGGGTGCCGAGCATCATCTCGACTATTCTTTCCTCGACGCCCGGCTCGATGTCGACGACACCGACCGTGGAGCCGTCGCGCAGCACGGTGGCGCGGTCGCAGAGCGCGGAGATCTCGACGAAACGGTGCGAGATGAAGATGACGGAGCGGCCGGCGTCGCCCTGGCGCCGCACGACTTCCAGCACCTTCTCGGCAAGGTTTGCGGGCAGAGCCGCGGTCATCTCGTCGAGGAGAAGCACGTCGGGTTCGACGGCAAGCGCGCGCGCCAGATCGAGCACGCGCAGGATGGCCAAGGGGATATGACGCGCCGTCTCGCGGATATCGAGGTCGGGAATGCCGAGCTCGCGCACCCAGGCGCGGAACGGCTCGACCGGCGTGCCGGTCAGCCGCAGATTGGACAGGACATCGAGATCGGGGATCAGCGCCGGTTCCTGGTAGACCGGCAGCAGCCCGGCGCGGCGGGCGTCGGCGGGCGAGCGGACATCGAGCTGCTGGCCGCGGATCAGGATGCGCCCGGCGTCCGCCTTGATCGCGCCGGTCAGGATCTTCACCAGGGTCGACTTGCCGGCGCCGTTGGCGCCCATCAGCGCATGCACCTCGCCCGGCAATACGGACAGCGAGGCGTTGCGCAGCGCGGCAACCGCACCGTAGTTCTTCGCTACGCCTGTGGCGTCGAGGAGGAGGTTGGTGGTCAAAGCTTTCTCGATCCAGAGCGTTTCACCGTTTCATGGAAACGGCGAACCGCTCTATCCTTTTGTTTTACGCAATTCCGGACGGAAAACCGCTCACACTTTTCCTGGAATTGCTCGAAGGCTCAAATTATGCGTGCCAAATCAAATGGCAAGGACGCCAGACCTTGGTCCAGCGTCCTCGCGCTTGCGTCCGGATCAGGCGCTTATTCGCCCGGGCCCTTGCAGGCTACGATCTGCTCCTTGGTGTAGGTCGTCCAGTCCGGGATCGAGATCGAGACCGGCCATTCGGGGCTGAGCGATGGATCGACGACGCTTTTCAGCTTGGCCTTGCCTTCGTCGGTGGCGTTTTCCCAGAGCTGCGGCTCGACCAGCACGGTCTGCTGCGCCGGCTTCTTGCCATCGAGGATCTGCAAGGCGAGCGTCACGCCGGCGCCGCCGATCGAGCCGGGATTGGTGACCGCAGCACCGACCAGGCCCTTGACCGAGCTGAGCTGGCCGACGAAGCCGGCATTGTCGGCGCCGACCACAGGCACCATCGGCGCCTGCTGTTCGACCAGCGCGTCGACAATCACGTTGTCGATGCCAGAGGTCCAGATGCCGTTGATCGGGGTGCCGGTGGCGAGGAAGGACAGGATCTGCTGCTTGGCCTGGTCCTGCTGCCAGCCGGTGAAGACTTCCTGCGCGACCTTCACGTCGGGGAATTCGGCGAGCGCCTTCTTGAAGCCTTTGTCGCGATCTGAGTCGGCCGAAGCGCCGGCGGCGCCGCGCATGTAGAACACCTCGCCCTTGCCGCCCATCTGCTGGAACAGCCACTTGGCGCCGAGATAGGCATATTGTTCCTGGTTGTTGGAGATGATGTAGGCGGACGGCTCGGTCACCGCCTGGTCGACGGCGACGACGACGATGCCGGCCTTGGTGGCTTCCTCGAGGCCGGCCTTGATGCCGGCCGGATCGGCCGGGTTGACGACGATGGCGTCGACCTTGGCGCTGATCAGGTTGCGGATGTCCTCGAGCTGGCCGGCGGCGTCGGTGTTGCGGTGGGCGATGTTGAGCTTCGTCACTTCGCCGGATGCGAGCGCCTGCGCCTTCATCGCGCAGATCATTTCCTCGCGCCAGCCATTGCCCTGCACGGTATTGGAAATGCCGATCGTATACTTGCCGGCGGCGGCCGAAACGCCCACCGAGGCAAGCAAGGCGGCGCCGGCAAGGAGCGAGGCCACGGTCAGATGTCTTTTCATTTCAGTACTCCTCCACATTGATCTTTTCAGTTCAGTTCCAGGGCTCCGACACGGTCGGAGCCAAGTTTTTCGTCATTTGATGAAGGGGCGCAGCACGTCGCGGGCAAGCAGGAAGCCGCGCTTGACCTTTTCATCCGTCCCCTCGAAGCGCCGATCCTCATGCTCGATGATGACCGGCCCGTCATAACCGGCCCGGTAGAGGCCCGAAAAAATCCTGCTCCAGTCGATGTCCCCAAGCCCCGGCATGCGCGGCACCTGCCAGCCTATGCCAGCCGAAAGGATTCCGCGCTCGTACAAACCATCATGATCAATCATCAGATCCTTGGCGTGCACATGCAGCATGCTCTTGCCGAACTCGCGGATGAAGCGCTCCTTGTCGATCATCTGCCAGACGAGATGCGAGGGGTCGAAGTTCATGCCGACGTCGCCGCCCCAGGCTTCGAGGATGCGGCGCCAGACATAGGGCGAGTAGGCGATGTTGTGCCCGCCCGGCCATTCGTCATAGCTGAAGATCATCGGGCAGTTCTCGAAGGCGAGCTTCACGCCATGCTCGCGGGCGTGGGCGATGATCGACGGCCAGATTTTCTGCGCATCCTCCCAGTTGGCGTCGATAGTCTTCGAAGCGTCGCCGCCGCAGAAGGTGTTGACGAGCGGGACCCCCATGCGGCTCGCCAGCACGATCACTTTCTTCAGATGATCGATCACCGCTTCGCGATGCGCCCGGTCGGGATGGAGCGGATTGGGGTAGAAGCCGAGGCCGGAGATGGCCAGGCCCTTACCGGCAAGCTCGGCGGCTATGTCCTTGGCCTGCGCGGCTGAGACGTCCACGTCGATATGGCTGGTGCCAGCGTAGCGGCGGCTCGCCCCGGACGTCTTCGGCCAGCAGGCGATTTCCAGCGCCTCGAAGCCGACAGAGCGCGCCCAGTCGGCAACTTCGCCGAGTGGCGTATCCGGAAACGGTGCTGTCAGCAGTCCAAGCTTCATGTTCCCTCCCAGTTGCTAACTATGCAGATCGCGCCGGCTGCTTCAACCGCGCATCGGTTGGCCCAGCGCAGACTTGTCCGACAAAGCCCATCGGATCGCCTGAAAGCAAGCCGTCGAGCCCGGCGACGACATGCGCCCGGAATGTGGCGTTGGCGGCCAAGGACGGGTCGAAGATAGCGTCGATGGCAAGGATCGAATCGACAAGCGCGCCGCTGTCCGCACCGATGCGGTCGGCGATCGCCGCAATTTTCCCGGCAAAGGGGTCGGATACCTGCCAGGCGCGGCCGAAACGCACGGATGCCTTGATCAGATAGGCCATCCAGCCGGCGACCGGGACCGACAGCAGCGCAATGCTCTCGCCCTTCGCCAGGCGGTCGCGGATCGGGCTCAGCAGACGCTGCACGATCTTCTGCGAGCCGTCGGTGGCGATCTGGTGGTTGCGATGGCGGATCGCCGTGTTGGCGAGGCGCGACAGGCTCTGCTCGACATAGGCAGTGGGCGCTATGCCGGGCACGGGCATCAGCGTCGGCAATGCTTCCTCGGTCAGCATGCGGCGGACGAAATTCGCCAGAAGCGGGTCGGCGATGGTCTCGAACGTGTGCTCGAAGCCGCCCAAAACGCCGAGATAGCTGAGCGTCGTCTGGGCGCCGTTCAGGACGCGCATCTTGAGATGCTCGAACGGTGTGACATCGTCGACGAAGGTCGCGCCGACGCGGTCCCAACGCGGAACGCGGCCGGCGAAGCGGTTCTCGATCACCCATTGGCGGAAGCGCTCGCCCACCACCACGGCGCCGTCGCGGTAGCCGAAGCGTTTCTCGACGGTGTCGATATCGGCTTCGGTCGTCGCCGGCGCGATGCGATCGACCATGGCCGAGGGGAAGGCGACATTGGCCTCGATCCAGTCCGCCAGCCTCCTGCCGCGCCGCTCGGCGAATGTGCGCACGACATTGCCGAGGATAATGCCGTTGGTGGGGATGTTGTCGCAGGACAGCAGCGTCACCGGCCGGCCATGCGTGGCCATGCGCAGCTCCAGCGCCCTTGCCAGGATGCCTGGCACGCTGCCCGGCGTCTCGGGATTGGCGAGATCGTGCGCGATGTCGGGATGGTCGGGGTCGAGCGCGCCGCTCGACGGAATGTGGCAATAGCCTTTCTCGGTCACCGTCATGGTGACCATCTCGATGTCGGGCGAGGCGAGCACGTCCAGCGCCGGCGCCGCACTTTCCTGGCTGTCGACGACGCTAACGATGCTGCCGATGATGCGCGCTTCGACCTCGTCGTTCTGACGGATCAGCCGCGTGTAGAGGCCGTCCTGACGCCCCAGCGTATCGGCCAGCAGCGGAGATCGGATATTGATGCCGACCAGTCCCCAGCGGTCGAAATCCTTCGCCAGCAGGTCGTCGGTGTATTCGGCCTGATGGCAGCGGTGGAAGGCGCCGACACCGATATGGGCGATCCCGGGCTTCAGAGCGGCGCGATCGTAGGCCGGCTTGCGGACCTCGGACGGCAAGCGATCGAGCAAGGCAGGGCTGAGGCTCTCGGGCGATGACGCGCTCAACGATTGGCTCCGATCACCCATTGCTCCTGGTCGATCAGCGCGCCGGTCATCGGGCCGGCAGCATCGGAAAGCAGGAAGACGGCAAGGTTGGCTATATCGGTCACGGCGAACAGCCGGCCGAAGGGCTGCGTCGCATTGGCCGCGTCTAGCCAGCCCGGCCCCTGGCCGAGCGTCTCGGCTTGCATGACGCGCTCGGCCGGCGTGTCGGTCCAGCCGACATTGATGCCGTTGACGCGGATGCGGTCGAAGCGGTGGGCGTTGGCGGCGTTCTTGGTCAGCGTCGCCAGCGCGCCCTTGGTGGCGGAATAGACGGCAAGCTCCGGCGAGCCGCAATGCGCGTTGATCGACAGGATGTTGACGATCGAGCCGCCCTGTCCGCGCTTCTTCATGTCGGCGATCGCCGCCTGCATCAGGAAGAAGGGTGCTCGGGCGTTGACGGCAAACAGCGATGCCCAATCGTCGAGGGTGGCGTCGACGAAAGAGGCGCGATCGGTCAGCCCGGCGGCATTGACCAGGCCGTCGATGCGACCGAAGCGTTCGATGCAGGCCTGCGCCAGCCGCGCCGGGGTTTGCAGATCACCGAGGTCGGCGGAAGCGAAGGCGGCAGCGGTGCCCATGGCCGAGAGCTCTGCCGCGGCAGTGTCGCCACGTTCCTGGTCACGGCCAGTGATCAGCAGTCCGGCGGCGCCGGAGCGCGCGGCGATCTCGGCGATCGCCCGGCCGATGCCTTGCGTCGCGCCGGTGACCAGCACCACCTTGCCGTCGAGACGAACCTCCATTCCTCCTCCCGGAACAAAGTTTCCATTTTTTCAAATATGGAACGATGGTTCTCTTTAGTCAATCGTGCTAGAGCGGTTCGCCGTTTTCATGGAACCGGTGAACCGCTCTATCTCCTTGTCTTTCGCAATTCCGGACGGAAAACCGCTCACGCTTTTCCTGGAATTGCTCTTGTCAACCTGTCCGTTGCGCGACGACGCCGTGGACCAAGGCCATGCCGACCGCGAGCGAGGCGGCGAGCGAACGGAAGCCGCCGAAATCCTGCTCGACCACTTCCAGCCAGGTGTCGGAGAGTTTTACCAGCGGCGAAAAGGTGCTGTCGGTGATGGCGACGATGCGCGCCTTGCGCTCATGCGCGACGGCGACGAGGTCGGGCGTGATCGAATTGTAAGGGCTGAAGGAGACGGCCAGCACCGCGTCGCGCGGCGTGATGCAACCGACCTGGTCGAGCGCAGTCGAGCCGACATTGTCGACCAGCACGTTGCGCACGCCCTGCTGCGAGAGCGTCAGCGACAGATAGGTGGTGACCGGGAAGGCGCGCTTGCTGCCGATCACATAGATCAGCTCGGCGGCCGCCAGATGATCGACCATCGTCTCGAAAGCGGCGATATCGAAATTATTGCCGATGCGGCCGAGCGAGGCCTGGCAGGCACCGACCATGCCATTGAGGAAATGCAGGTTCGCGTTCGGCTCCTCGGCCTTGTCCTGGCCGCCTTGCGTATCCGGCCAGGAGCCTTTCATGCGGTCCTTGAACAGGACCTGGAAATCGGAAAAGCCGGAGTAGCCGAAGATCTGCGCGAAGCGCACCAGGGTCGAGGGCTGCACGCCGGCCTGGTCCGCCACTTGCGCGATCGTGCCCAGAGCCACGTCGCTCGGATGCTGCCATAGGAAGATCGCGACCTGGCGAAGCCGCTTCGGAAAATGCACGGTGCCCGACGAAAGCACCGCCCGCAGCTCTTCATAGGTTTGCGGCTTGGTGTAGCCAAGTGCCGCCAGCGACCGGCTCCGCTTTCTCGCCGCCGTCTCCAGACTGTGTGCAGACTGTTCGTCGGCCGCCTTGCCGCGGCCGCTCATAGGATATGCCTCATCGTGACCCCAACCATCGGATGCGTCATCCGATCCCTGCCCTCCGGATGCGGTCCGCTGGATCAGAACGACGTTTCGTTGAACCGTCGTCCTGATCCAGCTCGTTGTTGAAGCATGATCTTTTCCGAAAACCGGTTCTCAACTTTCGGGATCATGTCTAGCTGGACCTGGATCAAAAGCTAACGCGGCACAATCGTTTTACAAAACAAAAAATAGAAATATCATTCGAAAACAACGGCGGTCGGTTACGACGAACATCGGCGACGACCGGCACATCGAACTTGGGAGAATAATCGCAATCATGGTCTATGCAACCGCCGACGGTACGTCGCGTCAACGTCTCCGGGTCGGCATGGTCGGAGGCGGCCGCAACGCCTTCATCGGCGCCGTGCATCGGCTGGCCATGCGGCTCGACGACCAGATCGCACTGGTCGCGGGCGCTTTGTCCTCCGATCCGGAGAATGCCGCGGCCTCCGCGGCGGAGATCGGCATCGCGCCTGAGCGCAGCTATGCCGATTACTGCGCCATGGCGAAGGCCGAAGCGGCGCGACCGGACGGCATTGAGGCGGTGGTCATCGTCACGCCCAATCATCTGCACGCGCCGGTCGCCACCGCCTTCCTCGAAGCCGGCATCGACGTGATCTGCGACAAGCCGCTGTCGACGACGCTTGCCGAGGCCGAAGCGCTGGTTGCGCTGACCAAAGCCAGGAAGCGCCGCTTCGTCGTCACGCTCAACAACACCGGTTACGCCATGGTGCGCCAGGCGCGCGAGATGGTGGCGGCGGGCGAACTCGGCCGCATCGTGTCGGTGCACGGCGCCTATATCCAGGACTGGCTGACCAAGCCGATCGATGCCGAGGGCCAGAAGCAGGCCGAATGGCGCACCGATCCGGCGCGCGCCGGCCAGTCGGCGGTGCTCGCCGATATCGGCGTGCATGCCTTCAACCTGGCGAGCTTCATTTCCGGTTTCGAGGCCGAGGCGGTTTCTGCAGATCTGTTCACCGCCGTGCCGGGGCGGCGACTCGACGACAACGCGCATGTGCTGCTGCGCTGGACGGACGGGGCGCGCGGCACGATCCTCGCCAGCCAGACCTCGCCCGGCCACTACAACGACCTGTCGGTGCGCATCTATGGCGAGAAGGCCGGGCTCGAATGGTCTGGATCGCGGCCGGAGGAGTTGCGCTTCTCGCCCTATGGCGAGGAAACGCGCACGCTGGTGCGTGGCGGCCATGGCTCGACGGCGGAAGCCCGGCGCGTCTCGCGCATGCCGGCGGCGCATCCGGAAGGCTATATCGAGGCCTTCGCCAACTTCTACCGCGACGCCGCCGACATTATTCGCGCGCACCGCTCGGGTGGAACGGTCGATACGGCGCGCGTGGCGCAGATCCCAGATGTCGTCGACGGCGCGCGCGGCGTGAAGTTCGTCGCCGCGGCGGTGGCGTCGAACGCGGCGGAAGGGGCGTGGACGGCGGCGCGGTTCGGGTGATTACCCCTTCGCCGAGCCCGTGACGCTGCACGACACCGACGTCATTTACGGCGTCTACCGCGAACGCATGATCGAACGCAGAAGAAGCACCTGCCGACCATGCGTGGGGAATGAGTGATCGCCATGGGCGGCGCTGGAAGCACCGCCCATGAGCCATTCAAGGCCGGCGCCGCCTCGGCGTGGAATGCTTCGGCGGCGTGTCGTTCTCGTCGGGATTGGGGATCGGCTCCTCGTCAGGCAGCCGATCCGGATCCGGCTCGCGCACCGGCTTCGGTTCGGGGATGGGCGGCGTGGGCACTGGCGTGGGAGCCGGGTCCGGATTGGGGAGAATGGCCATCGCGTTTTCCTTCCGCTGGTGCTCTGCTGCGATCCCAACAAGCGGGATGCCCTGCCCGACCTGAAATGATGGAGGTGATCGCCGCACTCGGACGCTTCGTCGGGAGTAATCGGCGGCACAAGCTGGCAGAACGGTCGCGCCCGCGGATGGTTCCAACACGATCGGGCCGCGCGATGGCGGCAGATAATGATCAAATGATTCTACGTGGCTGTTTCGGCTCTTGCCGGCGTCGGTCGGCGCCTTAAATCCCGTTGTGGACGGGGGCCATCTGCCGACACAGGAGACGGCCGTGAAGCACCAAACCCTTGACCAGATCAACGCCGTTGCCGACGTTCATGCCGAAGCACCGGCTCTCATCGCCAATCGCGGCCAGCGCCTTGAACGCTGGGCGCAACTTCTGGAGGATAGTCCGAGCCGCCGCCTCACGGCGCTGGCAGGCACCGAATACGCCGCACCCGACGTGCGTGAAAGAATGCGCACAGACGGATCGGCGATCACCATCGCTTTCGAGGACCCGATCTTTCGCGCGCAAGGCTTGCGCGACGACACTTACGGCGAAGCCAAGCGCTTTTTCGAGATGAGCGACTGGCAGCTGCATGAGGTCGTCTGCCATTGCCATGTCGGCGCCAACATGCCGGCCCGCTGGGCGGCATCGCGCGTGCGGGCGGCGATCTCGCCGGGTGCGGGCATTCTCGCCTGGCTGAGAGCGGTGTTCATGCGTTAGAGCGGTTCACCGTTTCATGGAAACGGCTTTCCGCTCCACCGCTTTGTCCGACGCTATTCCGGACGGAAAAACGCGGGCACTGTCTCTGGAATTGCTCTAGCGCTGGCCGCGATGCCCACGATCGCGACCGTTCAAGACCTCCATGGGAACGACGGAGACTTGGCGGGCTCTCCGCGCTCCCTTTTGTTCAGCGATCGATCTCGCCGAACACGATGTCGAGCGAGCCGATGATCGCCGCGACATCGGCCACCATGTGCCCGCGCGACAGGAAATCCATGGCCTGGAGATGGGCGAAGGACGGTGCGCGTATCTTACAGCGATAGGGAACGTTGCTGCCGTCCGAAACCAGATAGACGCCGAACTCGCCTTTCGGCGCCTCGACCGCGGCATAGACCTCTCCGGGCGGCACGCGGTGGCCTTCGGTATAAAGCTTGAAATGATGGATGGTCGCTTCCATCGAGCGCTTCATGGTGGCGCGCGGCGGCGGCGTGATCTTCTGGTTCGGCACGGCGACAGGACCTTGGCCATCCGATGAGCGCAGCTTTTCCAGGCACTGCCGCATGATCCGCACCGACTGGCGCATCTCTTCCATGCGTACCAGATAGCGATCGTAGCAGTCGCCGTGCTTACCGATGGGGATGTCGAAATCCATTTCGGAATAGCATTCATAGGGCTGCGCCTTGCGCAGGTCCCAGGCGGCACCCGAGCCGCGCACCATGACGCCGGAGAAGCCCAGGCCCCAGGCGTCGTCGAGCGAGATCGCGCCGACATCGACATTGCGCTGCTTGAAGATGCGGTTGTCGGTGAGCAGGCCCTCGAGATTGTCGCAGGCCTGCAGGAACGGATCGCAGAAATCCCAGATGTCATCCAAGAGCTGCCCCGGCAGATCCTGGTGGACGCCGCCGACGCGGAAATAGTTCGCGTGCATACGGGCGCCGGAGGCGCGTTCATAGAACACCATCAACTTCTCGCGTTCGGCGAAACCCCATAGCGGCGGCGTCAGCGCGCCGATATCCATGGCCTGCGTGGTGACGTTGAGAAGATGCGACAAGAGCCGCCCGATCTCGCAAAACAGCACGCGGATCAGTTGGCCGCGCCGGGGGACGGACAGTTCGAGCAGCTTTTCGGCGGCAAGGCAGAAGGCATGCTCCTGGTTCATCGGCGCGACATAGTCGAGCCGATCGAAATAAGGCAGAGCCTGCAGATAGTTCTTGTATTCGATCAGCTTTTCGGTGCCGCGGTGGAGCAGACCGATATGCGGATCGGCACGGTCGACGATTTCGCCGTCCAGTTCCAACACCAGCCTGAGCACGCCATGCGCCGACGGGTGCTGCGGCCCGAAGTTGAGCGTGAAGTTACGGACCGCGGCTTCGGTCATGACGACCTCGCAAGGGTGAGTATCGAAGGCGGACCGCGGCCCGTCAGCCGCCGTCCAGCCGGGTCATGCCGTCGTCTGGATGATCAGGGTCAGCGTGCCGTCACCGTCAATGTTGGCGGCGACGACTTGCGAGGAATTCAGTCCGTTGGCATGCAGAACCGACGTCGCCTCGGGCGAGGCGTCGACCGAGCTCTGCAGCTTGGCCAGCTCCTTGGCCGTCGTCCTGGTGACGATGGCCTCGGCCTGAGCTTTCACTTCCGAAGGCAAATCCTCGAATGCGACCACGACAATGTTGGTGACATTCTGGCCGGCATTGTCCTCGCCAGGCTGGGCCTGGTCGGGGGCGGGCTGCTGGGCCGGAGGCAGGACTTGCGGCGGCTGCGGATCGGCGCGTTGAGCGGAAGCGGGCTGCGCCAATGCCATTGCCGACAGGGTCAGGACTATCGTCAACATGCGCATCGTCTTTCCTTTCCATCGGGAAACCTGACGACACAACCCCGGGGCCGGACGATGGTTCCCGGACATTCGCCGGCGCGGCAACTTACGAAGCGCGCATTGTCCGGAAGGTGACGGAATAGCGGTGTTGCTCAACAGGCGGGATGCTGTGCTCCCATTCGTTTCGCGACGGGCCGGCCATGAGATAGACAGACCTGGGCTCAACCTCGATCGTTTCACGATCCCATGCCGCGCCGTTCTTACGGCGCAGCCGGAAGCTGCAGGGCGCGAGCAGCGAAACGCCGGCGACCAGTTCGAAATGCGGCTTGTCCCGGTGCCAGCCTATGCCGGCACCCGGCCGATACTCGTTGATCAGCACCTGCGCGAATTCGGTGGCCGGGACCGCCGCGAAGGCGGCCACCTTGGCGCGAAGCAGCAGCAGGAAGTCCGGAATCGGCGGCGCTTCGAGCACCTGGCGGCGCTCATAGTCATAGCGCAGGCCGAAGCCGACGACCTGCCTGTTGGCAAGATGGCCGTGAAAATCGAACGGTTTGAAAGGCAGGCCCTGGATATGACGGACCAGCTCGTGTTCTTCGTCGCGGGCAATCAGGCCTGGCTGGTAGGAGAAGCCTTCGGGCGCGGGCGGCAGGCTTGCGGGCGCACCGAAGAGATCGCCCTGGAAATCGTCGTCGGCTCGGCTTTTCAATGAAGTCATGCGGCTCAGATAGGCAATCGGAGCCCCTGTGCAAGCCGGCGCGGCGGAACCGCGCGGCGCACGACGAATTAAGAGTTGGAAGCAGGAGCCTTCACGTGCCTTCCACCGCGATCCGGAATATCCACTACGATCCGTCGAAGCGGGTCCTTTCGGTATGGTTCGTCCCGACCGGCAAGCGCTATGACTATGAGGACGTAGGACCCGAGGTCTACACGGCTTTCAAGGCGGCTTTCTCAAAAGGACAGTTCTTCAACGAATTCGTGCGCGATCGTTTCAGATATCACCTGGTCGAGCATGAAGGCTCGGCTTGCTCCGAAAAAATATAGAAATCAATCAAGTTAAATGGCGGAGAGAGCGTCTTTCGATTAGGGGCCGACCGATTCCATCCGCCTGCCAGCACTCCTAAGTGGCTCCGAGATTTAAGTGCTTCCGGGATTGGGTTGGAGGGCTAGCCTCGGAACGGCAGCTCTGCGCCGCATCTCGGCCGCTGCAGCAATCTTGCCACTGGCCGGAAGCAGACAGGGTCCGAGCCGCAGAGTCTAGCTTGTCCCAAAGCCACCCCTCGACGGTACTGTCAATCAGTCGTCTGGCATGTAAAACTACTTGCTAATATGCGGGTGGGAAAGCATTCCGCTGAACCTGGCGGAAGGTCCCTTTGGGAGAAGCCAATATGCAGGGCTCAGTCGAAAGCGACCTTGCCAGTCGCCTGGCATCCGCCGACCGGCGTATTGCCGAACTGGAACATATCAACGCAGTCGCGACGATCGAGCTTGACCGTCTTTCCGTTGAAAACAAGCGATTGATTCAATTCACCGAGGAACGCACCAAGGAATTGGCCATCCTCAACAGCGTCGGCGAAGCGACCGCCAAGACGCTGAATGTCGAAACAGTGACCCGTATTGTTGGCGACAAGGTTCGCGAGATGTTCGGCGCGGATTTGACGGAAATCCTGCTGCACGACGAGACGTCCAATTTGATCAACGTCTCCTATGCATTCGACGGCAATTACCAGTATCCTGAACCTTTTGCGATGGGCGAAGGACTTACCTCGAGAGTTATATTGTCGGGTAAGCCACTATTGCTGGGGACCGCCGACGAAGCCATCGGGTTGGGCGCCCTGATGCCCAAGGAAGAGGACGAGACTGAAACCTATCTCGGTGTGCCTATTATTGCCGGGAATAGGACGCTGGGCGTGGTTAGCGTGCAGAGCTACAGAAAAAACGCCTTCAACGAAGATCATATGCGCTTGTTACAGGGATTATCCTCCAGCATGGGCGTGGCGATTGCTAACGCACGCCTTTTCGACGAAACCCAGCGGCTGCTGAAAATATCAGAGGACCGCGCAAAGGAACTCGCCATTCTCAATAGCGTCGGCGAAGCGATGGCGAAAACGCTGAATGTGAAGACAGTGACCCGTATTGTCGGCGACAAGGTTCGCGAGATATTCGGCACTGAAGTAACCGAAATCCTATTGCGGGATGAGATGTCGGATCTAATCAGGATCCCTTACGCGTTCTATGGCGATTACCAGGATCCTGAACCATTTGTTATAGGTGAAGGCCTGACTTCGAAGGTCATATTGTCAGGCAAGCCGCTGCTGTTGGGAAATATTGACGAGCACATTGCTCTGGGTGCCCTGATGCCGAAGGAGGAGGATAGAACCGAATCATACCTGGGCGTGCCGATCATTGCCGGAGACAGAACGCTCGGTGTGGTCAGCGTGCAGAGCTACCAAAAGAATGTCTTTAACGAAGATCACGTGCGCCTGCTGCAAGGGCTGTCGTCCAGCATGGGCATTGCCATTGCCAACGCGTATCTCTTTGACGAGACGCAGCGGCTCCTGAAAATGGCGCAAGACCGCGCAAAGGAATTGGCCATTCTCAACAGCGTCGGCGAAGCGATGACGAAGTCGCTGAATGTTGACACCGTCATCCGACTGGTGGGCGATAAAGTGAGGGAGGCGTTCGGCACAGAGGTCAGCGAGATTCTGTTGCATGATAGTCAATCCGGTTTAGTTCGAGTTCCTTACGCTTACTACAGGGGCTACAAGACCATCGAGCCGTTCCCTTTGGGGATAGGACTTACATCGGAAATTATCTCCACTGGAAAGCCGTTGGTTTTCAACACCATGGAGGAAGGAAAAAGGCGCGGTGCCTATTTTCCAGACGAAGACGACAGGACCTCTTCATACATTGGCGTGCCTATCAATTCAGGCGAGAGAACGCTCGGAGTGGTCAGTGTGCAAGGCTACGAGTCAGATGCCTTCGACGAAAACCACGTGCGCCTGTTGCAGACGATAGCCTCCAGCATGGGAGTCGCGATCGCCAATGCCCGCTTGTTCGACGAGACACAGAGGCTTCTCAAGGAAACCGAGCATCGCGCCGCTGAACTGGGCGCGATCAGCAAGGTTAGCCAAGCCCTCATAGGTGAAGCTGAACTTGGCAATACGATCCAGCTGATAGGCGATCAGATGCAGGAGATTTTCAGCGCCGACATCGTCTATGTCGCGCTGCTCGATCCAAAGACCAAGCTCATCCATTTCCCGTATCAGTTCGGCGAGGCCTTCACTACGCTCCGGCTCGGGGAAGGCCTTACAAGCAAGATCATAGAAACCGGCGAGCCGTTGCTCATCAATCAGGATGTCGCGGAACGCGGCGCGGAAATCGGAGCAACTCCAGTTGGCAAGGATGCGCTGTCTTACCTTGGCGTTCCAATCAAGACGGCGCAGGGCAATGTCGGCGTGATCAGCGTGCAGAGCACGACACGGGAGGGCATGTTCAACGAAAATTCGCTGCGGCTGCTTTCAACCATCGCCGCCAATGCGGGTGCGGCGCTTCACAACGCACAACTGTTCACCGAGCTCAAGGAGCTTTCGCTGGCCCTGACGGAGGCCAAGGAAGCGGCGGAGGCCGCCAACGAAGCCAAAAGCACGTTCCTCGCCACCATGAGCCATGAAATCCGCACGCCCATGAACGGCGTTATCGGCATGGCCAACCTGATGCTGGCCACCAAACTTGACGATGAGCAGCGGGAAATCGGCGAGACGATAAACAATAGTGCGGAAGCGCTGCTGACCATCATCAACGACATACTCGACTTCTCAAAGGTCGAGGCGGGTAAGCTCGACCTTGATCCTCGGCAGTTCGAACTGCGCGAATGTCTCGAAAGCGCGATAGACCTGATCGCGCCGAGGACGGCAGAGAAGGGACTGGATCTCGGCTACGTGATCGAGCCCGGCACGCCGGAAACGATTGTCGCCGACGGCAACCGTCTACGCCAGGTTCTGATCAATCTGCTCAACAACGCCGTCAAATTCACCGAGCGAGGAGAGGTCGTGCTTTCCGTGATGGAGGTGCCGTCCGCAGCCGCGGACACAAGTCCACAGGCCGAAGGCGAGCGGAAAATTTGTACGCTCCAGTTCGCAGTGCGCGACACCGGCATCGGCATAGCCAAGGACCGGATGGATCGCCTGTTCAGGTCATTTAGCCAGGTCGATGCCTCCACGACCAGACGCTATGGCGGAACCGGCCTCGGTCTGGCGATCAGCAGGCGCCTGGTGGAATTGATGGGCGGTGAGGTTTGGGTGGAGAGCGCCGAAGGAAAAGGCACGACATTCTCCTTTACCATCCGCGCTCCGATTGCCTCGAGTCGAAAAACGGCTCAGGCAGCGCCGTCAAAGGACGAGTTGGCCGGTAAACGGCTGCTGTTCGTCGACGACAACGCAACAAACCGGCGCATCATGTCGCTGCAGTCGCAGTCCTGGAACATGGCTGCATCAGCAATCGAACATCCCGCCGACGCGCTTCGAAGACTTGCGGGAGGCGAGGTCTTCGATGTCATCGTTCTCGACATGAACATGCCCGGCATGGATGGGATCGAACTGGCCAGGCAAATACGCGCGCTCGAAGGCAACGGCAGCGTTCCGTTGGTGCTGCTCAGTTCAATGGTGCCCATGCCTGAAGACAAGAAGAAGGAAATGGAAGGCATTAAGTTCGCGGCCACGCTCTCCAAGCCGATCAAGCCGTCGCCATTGCTCAATACGTTGCTGTCGATCTTCGTCGGAACTCCGACACGCTCCATCCGATCAGATCAGCCGAAGGGGACGGCTCTCGATAGTACGATGGCGCAGAAGTTTCCGCTTCACATCCTCCTGGTCGATGACAATGCCACCAACCGGAAGCTTGGCTCCAAGGTGCTCGAGCGTCTGGGTTACAAGCCGCAACTGGCGGTCGACGGGCAGTCGGCGGTCGCCGCTTATACTCAGGGCAGCCATGACGTTATCCTGATGGATATCGAAATGCCTGATATGGACGGTCTCGAAGCGACAAGATTGATCCGCGCGCCCGGCCCCCAATATGCGCGTCAGCCGTTCATCATTGCCCTGACCGCCAACGCGATGGCCGGAGATCGCGAGAGGTATCTGGATGCAGGGATGGATGACTATCTCAGCAAGCCGCTGCGCGTCGAAGACCTTATCGCTTCGCTGAACAAGGCGGTGCTGGCAGGCGGGCACAGGCCTGCCGTCGCAACGCGAGATTTCGAGGAACCTGGCGTACCAAGGGTCTAAATACGAAGGGTGCACCTTGGCGCAATCGCCACCGGCGCCGTGGCGGTATTGATCGAGAACTATGTGCTATCGCTAATTTAGCACGTCTGCGATAGTCTGCTTTTGAGCGCGGTGGAACTCTCACAAATCCAATCAGGGGGTTCGATTTCGGTCTTACTTCACCAGTACCGGAAGAAACTCGCGGTCACTGGTTATAGTCGGAAGAAACGCACATCGGGGATGTCGTGGCGATCGACAAAGGGGCACTGGACAAGCTGCGCGAGCTTGTCGGTGGCGAAGAGGCTGATCTTGTAGAGCTCGTGGAGTCCTTTCTCGAAGAGGGGCCATCCATCATGCTGGACATGTGGTCGTCGGCTCGGGCTTCCGACCTGGCAGTCACTCGGCGGGCTGCCCATTCCATGAAATCCAACGCGCGGGATATGGGGGCGGCCGAACTCAGCCAAATCTGTGCCCAGGTGGAGGCGCGGTGCGCAAGTGGGGAGCCGGCGGATTTGGCGGAAATCGACAACGCGCAGCGCGCCTTCGACGCCGCCGTCACGGAGCTCCGAAAAATCTTCAAGCTGGGAGAATAGCGTGAGCAGCCCTGGTAGGATCCTCATTGTTGACGACTCCCGGACCATAAGGATCAAGCTCAAGAAATCGGTCGAGGTTCTCGGACACGAAGCCGAGGCGGTGGAGAGCGGCCGGGCGGCGCTCGATTTGCTCGCCACCGATAATTTCGACCTCATCCTTCTCGATATCATGATGCCGGTGATGGACGGCTTCGAGGTGCTGAAGGGTCTCAAGGCGTCGTCCAGAACGCGGGATGTGCCGATCATCGTGATTTCCGCGCTCGACGATGAGATGAGCAGCGTCGTCAAGGCGATCGAATTGGGCGCCGAGGATTTCCTGCCCAAGGATTTTGAACTCGCGCTTCTCAAGGCACGGGTTTCCACCTGCATCGAGAAGAAGAGACTGCGCGACATCGAGAAAGAATACTTGCGGCAGGTGGCCAAGCTGACGAAGGCGGCCGCGACCTTGGAAAGCGGGAGGTTCAACCCTTCAAAGCTCGGCATCCGCGATGTGGCAGGCCGCCCGGATGGCTTAGGCAAGCTCGCCACGGTTTTCGCTACGATGGCCCAGAAGGTCTATGAGCGCGAGCGCAAGATGCGGCAGAATATCCGCACATTCCGTGGCGCATTGCTGCTGTTGGCCTGCGGAGGACTGTGGGGCCTTGTCGTGCCACTCTCGAAGATGGCTTCACTCGTTGAAGCTCATCCGATAGGGCTGGCGATCCTTATTGACGTCATTGGGGCAGTATTCTGCGTCGGGATAAGCATCAAGCGCGGGACAATGCCGCGCCTGGCTGATCTTACGCGCTCGGATTGGAAGTTCATCCTCATCCTTGCGTTCATCAGTTCGGTGATCAATCAGGTGCTGGTCTATTGGTTGGCAAGCAAGCTTCCCGCCTTCATCGTCTCCATTGTCATCGTCCTGGAGGGATTCTCCGTATTCCTGTTCGCTGCCTTGATGCGGACGGAAGCGCCTAACCTGAAGCGGTTTTTGGGACTTGGATTGGGTCTCGTCGGCATCTTCATCATACTCCTCTATGGAGAGCCGGCGGAAATGGCTACCAGCTGGTTGTGGCTTGCCATTGCACTCGTCATCCCGATCACTTACGCGACCGAGGATATCTACCTCTCGGAGCGCAAGCCTGCTGCTATCGATAGCGTCGCTCTGTTCGGCATCACCCTTGTTGCTTCGGTTTTGATGCTGATGCCGCTGGCGGCCTTCTATCGGGACTTCATCCCGCTTGATCTATTGACCGGAAAGCTTGGCGTGATCGTCGTTCTAATGGCGGTTGCCGGCAATCTGGCAATGCTGCTTTTCATCGCGCTGATCTCCAGCACAGGCGCCGTATTCGCAAGCCAGAACGCCTACGCGGTCACCACAGCCGGCATAGGCTGGAGCATGCTGTTGTTGGGTGAAGCCATACCGGCGCTCACCTGGGTCTCCTTGGCGCTGATCGTCGTTGGTCTTCTGATGGTCGAGCCGAAGCAGGAGGCCGAGGAGGAACCGCCACTACTCGACGACGGGTTGGAGGAATTTGTCCTGCGGCCCGACCTGGTGCCGTTACCGACGGAATGAACAGACTTGGAGTATTCGGGCGCGTCGGATTTGTCCTGCTAACAGTGGCCAGATTGCCTCCGTGATATTTTGGCGGACCAACTGGCTTTTTGGCAGTTTGTTACACAGATCAACGATGTTTCAGCCTTGAGGTGCCCGTCTATTGTTCTAAGTTATTGAAATCGTTAAATTTATTAGGAAAATTATGGCGGAGAGAGCGGGATTCGAACCCGCGTTACGGTTTCCCGTAAACACACTTTCCAGGCGTGCGCCTTCAACCACTCGGCCACCTCTCCGTCTTAGCATCTCGCGTCGGCCGGTTTCGCCGCGCGGGTTGGGGAGATGCTCCCGTGGGAAGTCCTCAACGGACATCTGGTGCCTTCAACCGGCGGGCAACCTTCCCGGCACCGCTAGCCGTCTAGGCAAACAGGCGCGGGGCTCATCTAGTCGATCCGAAAGCGAATGCCAAGCCATATTGGCGTTGCCGCGGCTTTTGCCGTGTATGGCGCAAAGGCGGGGAAGGGCGATGCGTTCGAATGATGTGTACAGGCCGATCGCCCCCTCCGGCAACGCTTGACTTCGCCTGCGCCCGGCTGTCGACTGCCGTTAATCATGCAATCCCGGTGAACGGTTGCGGGCTTTCCTGGAATTGCCGGTTCGGTTTTGCAATCCCGACGAAAGCCGGCAGGCGGCCTTCCTGGAATTGCTTGGGCGAGGGGCGTCGTTCCGACATGGCATCGATCGACCAGCAACCCGCGGGGCGGCCGGACGGCGGCCTGTCCTTCATCCCGGTGGCGTGGCTCGTCATCGTCATGGGGCTGTCTGCCTACGGGCTGATCTCCTCCTGGCGGCTGATCGGCGACTTTAGCCTGCCCGACAGCGTGTTCTTCCTGGTCTATGGCGGCTTGACCGGCGGCGTCATCACCATCCTGTGGGGGCTGTACCTGCTTGGCCTTGCCTTCAACCGGTCGGCCCGCTTCCCGCGCCATTACACGATCTGGCAAATCGCCATCATCGTCTGGCTCCTCGTGCGCCAGGCCTATGTGTTTTACAGCTTCGCCTTCTCGGTCGAAGCGCTGGGCTTCACCGTGGCCGAGATCGCCATCGGCCTGCTCTGCATCTATCTCCTGCGCAACGGGGCCGGCGCGGACACGATCTACGCCAATCCGGAGACCGAGCGGCCGCCGGTCTTTGTCTCGATCCTTGCCGCGCTGCTCGGCATCATCCTTGGCGGCGCGATCGGCGCCTGCGCCGGGTTCTTCGCCGGTTCGCTGATCGCGGACCTGACGCATATGAGCTGCTTCGAGGGCGCCTGCGGATTTTTCGCGGCTTTTGTCGGCCTGGGCGGCCTGATCGTCGGCGCGATCGCCGGCGGTATTTTCGCCGTCTGGCGGGTGAACCGGCGCGGGCCGGCGCGGGCTCGCTAATTTCACGGGCCGCGATTGCGCGGGAACCACGCACGCTCTATGTCGATTGCGGGGTAGACGGGAGCTTTCCCGGGGAGAGCGTCGATGTTGCGTTTCATCTTTCGGCTGGCAGCCATGGTTGCGCTGTCGATCGCCGTCATCATGGCGGTGATCGACACGACACGCTCGGTCGCAGCGTCGTCGCTGGTGATGACACCGCTCAACGCAAGCTGGCTCGCGGTCTCGCCCGATACCCGCGCGGCTTTCGAGACTTTCGTGCGCGCCAAGGCAAACCCTCTGGTCTGGGACGGCGCGGTCGCCTGGGTGCTCGCGCAACCCGGTTTCGCGGTGTTCGCGGTGCTTGCCTTCCTGCTCTACGCCATCGGCTACCGGCGCAAGCGCCGCGGCGCGGAATTCGCTCCAAGCCCTTGAAGGCTTTTGTTCTGACGCAATTCCGCATGCAAACCACAACACACTTTTCCTGGAATTGCTTTTAAGAGACGTGCCGGATCGCCGGTAACCGCTTTTTCCAACAGGTCAAAATTCCACGTGAATTTTGTTTCGCGCCGTGCCAGATTGACCGCGAGCGGGAGGGTCAAACACTTCCTGCCTGGCCTCGCCAGCCCGCCGGAGAACCGGGCGAGCAGGCGGTGCAAAAACGGAAAAATAACCGACAGGGTGTGGATCACATGAAACGTATCGTTCTCGGCCTTCTGGCCGCAACCGCAATGGTTCTTCCGACTTTCGCCGCGGACGTGCAGCCGGCCATCCTCTATGATCTGGGCGGCAAGTTCGACAAATCCTTCAACGAGGCCGCCTATAACGGCGCCGAGAAGTTCAAGAAGGAAACCGGCGTCGCCTATGTCGAATTCGAAGTCTCCAACGCCTCGCAGCGCGAACAGGCGCTGCGCCGCTTCGCCGAGGACGGCCGCAACCCGATCGTCATGGCGGGCTTTGCCTGGGAGGACGCGCTGAAAGCGGTCGCGAAAGATTATCCCGACCTCAACTTCGCCATCATCGACGATGCCGTCGACCTGCCCAATGTCCGCTCGCTGGTGTTCAAGGAGAACGAAGGCTCCTACCTCGTCGGCATCCTGGCGGCGATGGCGTCGAAGTCGAAGAAGGTGGGCTTCATCGGCGGCATGGATATCCCGCTGATCCGCAAGTTCGAATGCGGCTATGTCGGCGGCGCCAAGTCGGCCGGCGCGACCGATGTCATCCAGAACATGACCGGCGATACGCCGGCCGCCTGGAACGACCCGGCCAAGGGCGGCGAGATCGCCAAGACGCAGATCGATCAGGGCGCCGACGTGGTCTATGCCGCTGCCGGCGGCACCGGCGTCGGCGTGCTGCAGGCGGCGGCGGATGCCGGCAAGCTCGGCATCGGCGTCGATTCCAACCAGAATGGCCTGCAGCCCGGCAAGGTGCTGACCTCGATGATGAAGCGCGTCGACGTCGCCGTCTACAACACCTTCATGGACGGCAAGAACGGCACCTTCAAGGGTGGTCTGGAGAATCTCGGCCTCAAGGAAGGCGGCGTGGACTACGCCATGGACGACAACAACAAGGCGCTGGTGACCGATGAGATGAAAGCGGCCGTCGAAAAGGCCAAGGCCGACATCATCGCTGGCAAGGTCCAGGTGCACGACTACACCGCCGACAACGCCTGCCCCTATTGATCGGCAGCTGAGCCGGAGCGGTTCAGTGATTGAACCGCTCTAGCTTTTGTTTTCACGCAATTCCGGGCGGAAAACCGCTACGCACTTTTCCTGGAATTGCTCTGGGGTTCGAACCGCCGGGCCAATGCCCGGCGGTTTTGTTTTGGAGACGGCACGATGCGACCGGCAATCGAAGCCATGGCCGAAGGCGACGTCGAGCCACTGGCGCGGCTTCGGCTCGAGGCTTTCTTTGAGGGTACGGATCGGACACTCGACGAGGACCTGGCCGGGCTGCGCGGGCTGATCGCCGGCGACGGCTTCGAGGCGGCCTTTGTCGCCCGCGACCGCGGCCGGCCGATCGGGAGCTGCCTGCTCGTCCGCGACGAAATCAGTTCGCCGCACGATCTGACGCCATGGCTGGCCGGACTGATCGTCGAGGAAGTCTATCGAGGCGGGGGCGTCGGCACGGCGCTGGTCAGAACCGTCGAGTCTCATGCGGCGTCTGCCGGTATCGGCACGCTCTACCTTTATACCTGGCAGGCGCGCGGCTTCTACGAGGCGCTTGGATGGACGGCGGTCGAGACCTTCGAGCAGGACGGCGCGCCGATGCTTCTGATGTCGAAGTCACTGCTTTGACGCAATTCCGGACGGAAGGCTACGACGAAGGCGCCGAGCCCAACCGCCCGCACTTTTCCTGGAATTGCCTTTATAGCGTGCCGGCGAGATAGCCGAGCGCAAAGGCCGCCACCAGGGCAAGCGCGATGACGAAGCCCAGCCTGCCGCCAAGCGAATGCAGGCCGACACCGTAGGGCTTCCGCTCGAGCCGGTGGATCATCGGCGGCGGCGGTTCCGTCTCCGGGACGCCGACGCCAGCCAGCCGCGTCTGCATTTGCGGCAGTTCGGCAAGGCGTTGCGTGACCAGTTCCCAGCGATCGCCGCGCGCTTCAGGTCTCGCGGGATCGAAGGCGCGCAGGCGTTCGGCCAGCCGCAGCACCGTGTCGCGAAAGGCGGGATCGATCTCGAGGTCGCGTTCGGCGCGGGCGCGTTCCCTGTCGTTCATCAAGCCAAAGACATAATCGCCGGCTCGAGCGACGCGGTCGCTTTCACTGGACATGGCCGTCTTTCCCCATGGCTCCTCACCAATGCGGCGGCTTGGTCACCGGCACATCGGAGGCGGACTGCTCCTCCAATTCGAGGAAGCGGCCGGTCAGGGCTGCGAGCTTGCGCTCCATACGCTCGATCACCTTCCACTGTTCGGCGATCTGGCCGGACAGCTCCTCGATGGTCTTCTCCTGCTCGGCGGCGCGGATTTCCAACGTCGTCAGCCGATCGTCAGGCATGGCCATGCAAAACCGATCCTTGCGAATGTGAAGCCTCCAGCTAAGCAGATATTCGTGGGATGCCCCACGAATATCTGCTTAGCTCTGTTGGTTTTCGCAGGTTCAGATCGCAAAACCGTGGGACACTTTTGCGGAACCTGCTCAGGTTCGAAATTGACAAGGACGCGGGGATTTGTCGAGAGTGAACGGCCGATTGGCATAAGCGGGGCATCATGCTAGGCATTTTGACCAAGCGATAAAAAAATAACAGTGGGAACAGGCTGCATGGCGCAAGCCGCAATCGAGCTCATAGGCATCAACAAGAGCTTTGGCGCGGTGCGCGCCAACCGCGACATCAACCTGGAAGTCGCGCGCGGCACGATCCACGGCATTGTCGGCGAGAACGGCGCCGGCAAGTCGACGCTGATGTCGATCCTCTACGGCTTCTACCAGGCCGATAGCGGCGAGATCCGCGTCGGCGGCAAGCCGGTGTCGATCAGCACCTCCAACGACGCAATCGCGCTCGGCATCGGCATGGTGCACCAGCATTTCATGCTGGTCGACAATTTCACAGTGCTGGAGAACATCATCCTCGGCGCCGAAAACGATGCGCTGTTGAAGAGCAGCATCGCCAAGGCGCGCTCGGAGCTTGACCGGCTGGAGCGCGAATACGGCCTCGAGGTCGATCCCGACGCCGTCATCGAAGAGCTGCCGGTCGGCCTGCAGCAGCGCGTCGAAATCCTCAAGGCGCTCTATCGCGGCGCCGAGATCCTGATCCTCGACGAGCCGACGGGCGTGTTGACGCCGGCCGAGGCCGATCACCTTTTCCGCATCCTCAAGCAATTGAAGGAGCAGGGCAAAACCATCGTGCTCATCACGCACAAGCTGCGCGAGATCATGGCGATCACCGACACGGTGTCGGTGATGCGCCAAGGCACGATGGTGGCGACCCGGGTGACGAAGGAAACCACGGTCGGCGAATTGGCCGAACTGATGGTCGGCCGGCGGGTGTTGCTCAGGGTCGAGAAGGGCCAGTCGGAAGCCGGCGCGGTAAAACTCTCGGTCAAGAACCTGACGGTCAAGGATTCGCGCGGCGTCACCATGGTCGACAATGTCTCCTTCGACGTGCGCGGCGGCGAGATCGTCGGCATCGCCGGCGTTGCCGGCAACGGCCAGTCCGAGCTGCTCGAGGCGATCTCCGGCATCCGGCATGCGGTCTCCGGCGAGGTGATGCTCGACGGCAAGCCGATCGACCTCACCGGCAAGGCCGATCCCGGCGAACTACGCGACCGCGGACTCGCCCATGTGCCGGAAGACCGTCACCATGTCGGACTGGTGCTCGCCTTCGAGGAAAACGAGAACTCGATCCTCGGCTATCACGACGACGAGCGCTATTTGAAGGGGCCGTTCCTCGACATCGATGCCATCATGGCCGATGCCAAGGACAAGATCGAAAAATACGACATCCGTCCAAGCAATCCGCGGCTGAAGACGGCGAACTTCTCCGGCGGCAACCAGCAGAAGATCGTGCTGGCCAGGGAGATGGAGCAGGACCCGGGCGTGCTGATCGTCGGCCAGCCGACGCGCGGCGTCGATGTCGGCGCCATCGAATTCATCCACAAGCGGCTGATCGCCATGCGCGACCAGGGCAAGGCGGTGCTGGTGGTCTCGGTCGAGCTCGACGAGATCCGCTCGCTGTCCGACCGCATCCTGGTGATGTTTGCCGGCCGTGTCGTCGGCGAGCGCGGCCCGGACGCGACCGAAGGCGAGCTTGGCCTGTTGATGGCCGGCGTCGAGCACCAGGAGGCCGCCGAATGAGCACGCCTTACGCCAAATTGCCGGCCTGGGCCGATTATGGATTGATTCCGTTGATCAACCTGTCGGTCGCCTTCATCGTCGCCGGCTTCGTCGTCATGCTGGTCGGCGAAAACCCGTTCCGCGCCGCCGCCATCCTGGTCGAGGGCGCCTTCGGCAAGGGCACGGGCATCGCCTTCACTTTGTTTTACGCCACGACCTTCATCTTCACCGGCCTTTCCGTGGCGGTGGCGGCGCATTGCAGCCTGTTCAACATCGGCACCGAGGGGCAGGCCTATATAGGCGGCCTCGGCATCGCGCTTGTTTGCCTGAGCCTCGACAGCGTACTGCCCTGGTGGGTGATCTTCCCGATCGCGATCGTGGCCGCGGCGGCGTTCGGCGCGCTGTGGGGGCTGATCCCGGCCTATCTGCAAGCCAAGCGCGGCTCGCACATCGTCATCACCACCATCATGTTCAACTTCATCGCCGCCTCGGTGATGGTCTACCTGCTGGTCGGCGCGCTGAAGCCGGCCGGCTCGCAGGCGCCGCAGACGCGCAATTTCCTCGCCGGCGCCGAACTGCCGAAGCTCAACTGGATCATCGAATTGTTCGGTGCCAAGATCCGTTCCGCGCCGCTCAACATCTGCTTCCTGCTGGCGCTGGTCATGGCTTTCCTGGTCTGGCTTTTGATCTGGCGCACGAGGCTCGGCTACGAGATGCGCACCTATGGCCACAGCCCGAAGGCGGCGCGCTACGCCGGCATTTCGGAAACCCGCATCATCATCACCGCGATGATGATCTCGGGCGCGCTGGCCGGCATGATGGCGCTCAACCCTGTCATGGGCGACCAGCACAATGTCGCGATCGATTTCGTGTCCGGCGCCGGCTATGTCGGCATCGCGGTCGCGCTGATGGGCAGGCTGCATCCGGTCGGCATCGTCTTGGCGGCGATCCTGTTCGGCATGCTCTACCAGGGCGGCGCCGAGCTCGCCTTCGAGATGCCGGCGATCAGCCGCGACATGATCGTCATCATCCAGGGTTTGGTGATTCTCTTCGCCGGCGCGCTGGAACACATGTTCAGGCCCTACATCCAGGCGCTGTTCGCCTCGGTCAGTCCGAAATCGGTCGGCATGCAGGCAGTGAACGGGAAGGGGGCCTGAGATGGACATTTTCAACGCCATCGTCCAGGTGCTGGATTCGACCATCCGCCTTTCGGTGCCGCTGCTGCTCGCCTGCCTGGCGGGCCTCTATTCGGAACGAGCCGGCATCTTCGACATCGGGCTCGAAGGCAAGATGCTGGTCGGCGCCTTTGCCGGCGCTTCGGCCGCCGCCGTCTTCCATTCGGCGCTGATCGGCCTCGGCATGGCGGTGCTGATCTCGGTTGCATTCGCCCTGGTGCACGGCTTCGCCTCGATCACGCATCGCGGCAACCAGATCGTGTCCGGCGTGGCCATCAACTTCATCGCCGCCGGATCGACCATCATCCTCGGCCAGGCCTGGTTCCAGCAGGGCGGGCGCACGCCGGCACTGCAGCCGGGCGAACGCTTCGCAGCGATCACCTGGCCCGGCGCCGACGCGATCAAGGACGTGCCGATCATCGGCCCGATCTATGCCGAGCTGATCTCCGGCCACTCGATCCTGGTCTACTTCGCCTTCGCCATGGTGCCGTTCACCTGGTGGGTGCTGTTTCGCACCCGCTTCGGGCTGAGGATGCGCGCCGTCGGCGAAAATCCGGCCGCCGTCGACACCGCCGGCATCTCGGTCGCGTGGCTGCGCTATCGGGCGCTGATCTGCACCGGCGTGCTTACCGGCGTCGCGGGCGCCTATCTTTCCATGGTGCAGAATGGCGGTTTCGTGAAAGACATGACCGCGGGCAAGGGCTATATCGCGCTTGCCGCGCTGATCTTCGCCAAATGGAAGCCGGTCAACGCCATGTTCGCCTGCCTTCTGTTCGGCTTTCTCGACGCGGCATCGATCCGCCTGCAGGGCTCGCCGCTGCCTATTGTCGGCAAGGTTCCGGCGCAGTTCATGCAGGCGCTGCCCTATGTGCTGACCGTCATCCTGCTCGCCGGCTTCATCGGCAAGGCCATCCCGCCGCGCGCCGGCGGCGTGCCTTATGTCAAGGAACGCTGAGGCTGGATTTTCGCCCGGCGGCGACCGGCATTTGAACAAGATCGTGGGAGAGAAGAACCGGATGTCGCATGATCTGTTCGAGGCGGCGAAGACGGCGATGGCCAAGGCCTATGCGCCCTATTCGAAATTCCCGGTGGGTGCGGCGTTGCGCACCGAGGACGGGCGCGTCTTCACCGGCGCCAACATCGAGGTAGCGTCCTATCCGGAAGGCTGGTGCGCCGAGACGACGGCGCTCGGCCACTACATCATGGGCGGCGGCGGCAGGATCGTCGAGATTGCGGTGATTGCCGAACGCATGGCCAAATGCTCGCCCTGCGGCGGCTGCCGGCAACGGCTGGCGGAATTCTGCCGGCCGGACACGAAGCTCTATCTGTGCGACAACGCCGGCGTGGCCGAGACCGTGACCATGGGCGACATGCTGCCTTACGGCTTCAGGGGCGACATCTTGAAATGAAGAGCGGGTTGAAATGAAGGAAGCGCTGGATCATCTGGTCGAGAAGCTGGACGGGCTGGCGCCCGCGGCCGCGCTTGTGCTGGGCTCGGGCCTTGGCGGTCTGGTCGACCAGGTCAAGCATGCCAGGCGCATCTCCTATGCCGAACTGCCGGGCTTCCCACGCAGCGGTGTTTCCGGCCATGCCGGCGAGGTGGTTGCCGGGTATTTCGCCGGCACGCCGGTGCTGATGCTGTCGGGGCGCGCGCATTATTACGAGCATGGCAATGCCGCGGCGATGCGGCCGGCGCTGGAGGTGCTTGCCGGCATCGGCATATCGCATCTGATACTCACCAATGCCGCCGGCTCCGTCGATCCTGAAATGGGGCCGGGCTCGGTGATGCTGATCACCGATCACATCAATTTCTCCGGCTCCAACCCGTTGATCGGCGAGCCGAGCGACCGCCGCTTCGTCGGTCTCACCGAGGCCTACGATGCCGGCTTGCGCGGCGCGATCGAGAAGGCGGCGAAGGCGACCGGCACGGCATTGCACCAGGGCGTCTATATGTGGTTTTCCGGACCCTGCTTCGAGACACCGGCCGAGATCCGCATGGCGCGCGTCATGGGCGCGACGGCAGTCGGCATGTCGACCGTGCCGGAGGTCATCCTCGCCCGGTTCCTGGGTCTGAAAGTGGCCGCCTGCTCGGTGATCACCAACCTGGCGGCCGGCATGACCGGAGCAGAGCTCTCGCACCAGGAAACCAAGGACATGGCGCCGGTCGGCGGCGCGCGGCTGGCGACGATCCTGCGGCGCGTCTTCCAGGACGGCTTGCCCGACTGATGCTGCCGCAGGAGATCATCCGCCGCAAGCGCGACGGCCACAGACTCTCGGCCGACGAGATCGCGGCCTTCGTCGCAGGGCTGACGGCCGGCACCATCGCCGAGGGCCAGGTCGGCGCTTTCGCCATGGCAGTGTTCCTCAACGGCATGAGCCGCGAGGAGGCGGTGGCGCTGACGCTCGCCATGCGCGATTCCGGCGACGTGCTCGACTGGTCCGACCTGCCGGGGCCGGTCACCGACAAGCATTCGACCGGCGGCGTCGGCGACAATGTCTCGCTGATGCTGGCGCCGATCGTCGCCGCCTGCGGCGCCTATGTGCCGATGATATCGGGCCGTGGCCTCGGCCACACCGGCGGCACGCTGGACAAGATGGATGCCATCCCTGGCTATGCCAGCCAGCCGGACGTGGCGCTTTTCCGCAAGACGGTGCTCGAGACTGGTTGCGCCATCATCGGCCAGACCGCCGATTTGGCACCCGCCGACCGCAGGCTCTACACGATCCGCGACGTGACGGGAACCGTCGAATCGGTCCCGCTGATCACCGCCTCGATCCTATCGAAGAAGCTTGCCGCGGGCTTGGGCTCGCTGGTGCTCGACGTCAAGGTCGGCAACGGCGCCTTCATGGAAAAGTCGCGCGATGCGGTCGCGCTGGCGAACAGCCTGGTCGAGGTCGCCAATGGCGCCGGCCTGAATGCATCCGCGCTGGTGACGGGCATGAACGAGCCGCTGGCTTCGGCGGCCGGCAACGCGGTCGAGGTGCGAAATGCCGTCGATTTCCTCACCGGCCGATATCGCGACCGCCGGCTGGAGGACGTTACGCTGGCGCTGGCGGCCGAGATGCTGCAGTCGGCGGGGCTCGTCTCGTCTCACCAGGACGGTATCAGGCGCGCCACCGAGGCGCTTGCCGGAGGCCGTGCGGCAGCCGTCTTCGCGCGAATGGTGGCGGTGCTTGGCGGTCCCGGCGATTTCATCGAGAAACCGGAAAAGTATCTGCCGACAGCGCCGGTCGAATTGGCCGTGAAAGCGGAACAGGATGGGTTCGTGACCGGCATCGCCACGCGCGATATCGGGCTTGCCGTCGTCACGCTCGGTGGCGGGCGTTCCCGTCCCGACGACAAGATCGATCGTGCCGTCGGTCTGACCAGGCTGTTGCCGGTCGGCGCCGAGGCGCGCGCGGGTGAGGCACTGGCGCTGGTGCATGCCCGCACCGACGCCCAGGCCGGGGCAGCAGCGGCCGCCGTGCGTGCCGCCTATGCGATCGGGGCTTCCAAGCCGCCTGCCGATAAGACCGTGCTCAGGCGGATATTGCCTCGCTGATCGGCCTTACTGAACGAGCAGCAGCGAGCCGTCCTGGACCTGGTATTTCTGCAGGCGCTGCAGGAAGCTCATGCCGATCAGGTTGGTCTGCAGCGCCCTGTCGTCGAGCACCATCGCCTGGACGTTGTCGACAGAGATCTTGCCGATCTGCAGGCGGTCGACCGTCACCACGGCGGCCTTGATCGCCCCGTTGGCGGTGTTCACCTGGCGATTGAAGTCGGACGGGTTGAGCGAGATGCCGATCCTGCGGGCGGTCGAGGTGTTGATGGCGACCAGCGTCGCGCCGGTGTCGATCATGCCGTCGATCTGGCGGCCGTTGAGCTTGAACTGCGACGTGAAGTGACCGCGCCCGTCGGCATTGACCAGCACCTGGCGGCCGAGCGGCATTGGCGTCGCCGGCTTGTCCGGGACCGAAGCGAGATTGACCTGCGGCTCTGCCTTCGGCGCAGCCGGCTGCGAGGCGACGGTCGATTTCAGCAAGCCGTCCACCAGATGCGGATTCGCCTGATAGACGATCGGAATCGAAGCCGAGGTTCCGGCAAAGATGCCAAGGATAAGAAGCTTGCGCAGCATGGATGCCCCTTAAATCGAGGTCGCATCCTTGCGCCGACGTGGTGTTTTCCGCCTTAACGTGCGCCGGAACCGCGCGGTTGTGTAAACGCGTGGTAAACGGATGCGCTCATTTTGTGCCGTACATGCGGTCGCCGGCGTCGCCAAGGCCGGGCATGATGTAGCCCTTGTCGTTCAACTGCCGGTCTATCGAGGCGGTGAAGATCGGCACGTCCGGATGCGCCTTGGTGAAGCGCTCGATGCCTTCGGGGGCGGCAAGCAGGCAGAGGAACCGGATGTTGGTGGCGCCGCGGCCCTTCAGCTTGTCGATCGCGGCGATCGCGGAATTGGCGGTCGCCAGCATCGGATCGACGACGATCACCAGGCGGTCGGCGAGATCGCTCGGCGCCTTGAAGAAATACTCGACCGCTTCCAGCGTCTCATGGTCGCGGTAGAGGCCGATATGGGCGACGCGTGCCGCCGGCACCAGGTCGAGCAGGCCCTCGAGCAGGCCGTTGCCGGCGCGCAGCACCGAGGCGAAAACCAGCTTCTTGCCTTCCAGCGTCGGCGCCTCCATCTCCTCGATCGGCGTCTCGATCATGGTCGTGGTCAGTTCGAGATTGCGGGTCACCTCATAGCCGAGCAGAAGTGAAATCTCGCGCAGCAGCCGCCGGAAACCTGCCGTCGAGGTCTCCTTCTTGCGCATGATGGTCAGCTTGTGCTGGACGAGGGGGTGGTCGACGACGGTGACGCCCTGCATGATGTGCTCCGACTGGTTCGGGGTAGTAGTCAGTAGTGAGTAGTGAATAGTGAGCCGATTTGCGAGTCCTCGCCTCGGGGAAAGCTCTGGCCTTCAACCGATCTATGCGCGCTCGGCCAAATCCATAACTACTGACTCCCGACTACTCCCTACTCACTCACCGCACCTTCACGTCCAACCGGCCTAGCAGCATCACCTTGGTCTTCTTGTCCACGAAGGCCGCCTCGATGGCCGTCCTGGTGATCTCTGCGAGCGCCTTGTCGTTCATGGCGAAATGCTCGGCCGCGATATCGTATTCGCGCTTCAGCGAGGTCCAGAAATAGGGCGGGTCGTCGGAGTTGAGCGTCACCTTGCAGCCGGCGGCGCGCAGCGCCGGAAAGGGATGGTCGGCGAAGCTGTCGAACACCTTCAGCGCGATGTTGGAGCCCGGGCAGCATTCCAGCACCACGCCCTCGGCGGCGATGCGGCGGACGAGATCCGGGTTTTCGATGGCGCGAACGCCATGGCCGATGCGTGACGGGCGGATGTGGTCGAGGGCCGCCTTGACACTTTCCCAGCCCATCAACTCGCCGGCATGGACGGTGATGCCGAGGCCCGCTTCGCGCGCGATCTCGAAGGCGCGCACATAGTCCTCGAAGTCGCCGATGCGCTCGTCGCCGGCGACGCCAAAGCCGGTCACCAGCGGATGGCCGCAGCGCGCCGCGAAGCGCGCCGCCTGCTCGATCGCCTCGACCCCGAAATGGCGCACGCCGGTGACGATCATGCGGCCCTCGATGCCGGTCTTGGCCTTGGCGCGGGTCATGCCTTCGCCCAGCGCGTCCGTATAGGCTTTCGGCGACAGGCCGGCCTTTTTGGCATGGTCCGGCGAGGTGAAAACCTCGGAATAGATGGCGCCGTCGCGGGCGAGGCTGGTCAGGTAATAGTCGGCGAGGCGCGCATAGTCCTCTTCGGTGCGAAACAGGTCGGAAGCGAAATCGTAGGCGGCCAGAAACGAGGTGAAATCGTGCCAGACGAAGGAGCCTTCCTGGATATAGGGGGAAGGGTCCTTGCCATATTTGCGGGCCTGGCTGACGACGAGCTCGGGCGCCGCCGCCCCTTCGATGTGGCAATGCAGTTCGGCCTTCAAGATCATGCGGTCATCTCGTCCGATATGCTGCTCTCGCGCAGATTCTGGCCGGAAAATCATGCGTGACCTTTCCCTGCCGGGTTTTGAAGGCGCGGCCGAAAACCGCGCCTTGGACAATAGCGTCGGCACCATCGATCGGCTATGGTCCCGCCGGTTTTATGACGGATCAAAATAATGTCAGTTGAGAGAACCACGGCCGCGGGCGGCATGGAAACCTCCTATGGTTTCAGGAGGGTCGGGGAAGGCGAGAAGCAGCCCCTCGTCAACGACGTCTTCCACAAGGTGGCCAATCGATACGATCTGATGAACGATCTGATGTCGGCTGGGTTGCATCGGTTGTGGAAGGACGCGATGGTCGCCTGGCTGAACCCTCCCAAAAAGGTGGGCTGGAAGGTGCTCGACGTCGCCGGGGGCACCGGCGATATCGCCTTCCGCATCGTCGAGGCCAGTCAGCGACAGGCCCATGCCACGGTGCTCGACATCAATGGCTCGATGCTGGCCGTCGGCCGCGACCGCGCCGAGAAGCAGGGCCTTGCGGCAAACACCGACTTTGTCGAGGCCAATGCCGAGGAATTGCCTTTCAATGATGAGTCCTTCGACGCCTATACGATCGCGTTCGGCATTCGCAACGTGCCGCGCATCGAAGTCGCCCTTGGTGAAGCCTATCGCGTGCTGAAGCGGGGTGGGCGATTGCTCTGCCTCGAATTCTCCGAGGTCGACATGCCGCTGCTCGACAAGGCCTATGAGGCTTGGTCGTTCAATGCGATCCCCAGGATCGGCAAGGCGGTCACCGGCGATGGCGAGCCCTATTCCTACCTTGTCGAATCCATCCGCAAATTCCCCAACCAGCAGAATTTCGCGGCGATGATTAGCCGCGCCGGCTTCGACCGCGTCACGTTCCGCAACTATTCGGGCGGCATCGCCGCCCTTCATTCCGGCTGGAAGCTTTGAGGCGCGGCCCCTTGCAGCAGGCCCCTTTGACACAGGCAGGGCTATGAGCAGCGTCGCCGCCGCCTTTCGGCTCGCCAGGGCCGGCTGGGTGCTAGTCCGCGAGGGCGTCGTCGCGGCGTTGCCTGGCGAAGAACTGTCCGGCATGCCGAAATTCGGCTGGCGCGTGGCGCGGCTTTTTACCCGCCGCCGGGCGCTGAGCTATCAGCGCGGCGACAGGCTGGCGCGAGCGGTGGTGCGGCTTGGACCCTCCTACGTCAAGCTCGGCCAGTTCCTGGCGACGCGGCCCGATGTCGTCGGCAACGACATGGCGCTCGACCTCGCGCTGCTGCAGGACAAGATGCACACCTTCCCGAAAGCGGAAGCGGTCCATGCGATCGAAGCCTCGCTCGGACGCCGAATAGACGATCTCTACTCGAGCTTCGGGGATCCCGTTGCCGCCGCCTCGATCGCGCAGGTGCATGGCGCCGACGTGGCTCGTGACGGAACGACGTCGCGCGTCGCAGTGAAGGTGATCCGGCCCGGCGTGCGCCGCCGCTTCTTCCAGGATCTCGAAAGCTATTTCCTCGCTGCCCACCTGCAGGAGAGATACATCCCCTCGTCGCGCCGGCTGCGTCCGGTCGAGGTGACCCAGACGCTGGCGCAGACCACCAAGGTCGAGATGGACTTGAGGCTCGAGGCGGCCGCACTTTCGGAACTCGGCGAGAACACCAAGGACGATCCGGGCTTTCGTGTGCCTGCGGTTGACTGGGAGCGCACCGGCCGCGATGTGCTCACCATGGAGTGGATCGACGGCACCAAGATGAACGACATCGCCGGCCTTGCCAATGCCGGTCACAACCTCAAGGCGATCGCCGCCAATCTGGTCCAGTCCTTCCTCAGGCACACGTTGCGCGACGGCTTCTTCCATGCCGACATGCATCCGGGCAACCTGTTCGTCGAAACCAATGGCACCATCGTCGCCGTCGATCTCGGCATTGCAGGCCGGCTCGGCAAGAAGGAGCGACGCTTCCTCGCCGAAATCCTCTACGGCTTCATCGTGCGCGACTATCAGCGCGTCGCGGAGGTGCATTTCGAGGCGGGCTATGTGCCGCGTCAGCACAATGTCTCGGCCTTCGCGCAGGCGATCCGCGCCATCGGTGAGCCGATCCACGGCCAGTCGGCCGAGACCATTTCGATGGCGAAGTTGCTGACGCTGCTGTTCGAAGTCACCGAGCTGTTCGATATGGCGACGCGGACCGAATTGGTGCTTTTGCAAAAGACCATGGTGGTGGTCGAAGGCGTCGCCCGCACGCTCGATCCGGCTTTCAACATGTGGAAGACTTCCGAGCCTGTGGTCAGCGACTGGATCGCGGGCAATCTCGGCCCGCGCGGCATGCTCACCGACGCGCGCGACGGCGCCAAGGCGCTATTGACGCTGGCACGGCAGGCGCCGGACCTTGCCGCCCGTACCGACCGGCTGTCGCGCGAGATCGACCTGATGGCCGAGAACGGCCTGCGCTTCGACGAAGCGACGGCCCGCGCCATCGGCAAGGCCGAAGCGCGCCACACCCGCTCCGGCCGCGTGGCGCTATGGGTGATCGCGCTGACGCTGATCTACATCGCCTGGAAATTGCTGTGATCGTTTCAATGACAGCAATGCAAGCATTGCTGTCATTGAAAGCAGCTCTTTTATGTCCTACCTTGCAGGGTAAGGAGCAGAGATATGGGCACACTTACGATCCGCAATCTCGATGACAGCGTGAAGCAAAAACTTCGTGAGCGAGCTGCAGTAAGAGGAGTCTCGATGGAGGAGGAAGCGCGTAGTGTTCTCGCCAAGAGCGTTTTGTCGGACGGGTCGGGTTATGATGTGCACGGCGAGTCACTTTACGCAGCGATTCGTCGGCTAGTTGAGCCTCATGGCGGCTTCGATATTGAGCTGCCGGAGCGTGGCCCCGCGCGCGAGCCGCCAAAATTCGATTGACCATGTTCGTGCTGGATACGAACGTTATTTCGGAAACTTTCAAGCCGCAGCCAGATGCGGGAGTAGCCGCTTGGATGGAAAGTTCGTTTGGGAGGCGCTCTTACGTCACGGCGATGACCAAAGCGGAACTGCTCGTAGTCCTGGCAAATATGCCGGATGGGAAGCGTAAGGCTGCTCTGGGTAGCGTGATCGGGGCGTTTTTCACGATGAAGCTCAAGACCCCTGTGCTTGCGTTCGGAGATCGTGAGGCTGAGGCGTACGCAGAGATTGTTTCGAAGAGACGGGTTCTGGGGCATCCTATTCGTGAATTTGACGCGCAGATCGCCTCGGTTGCTCTCTGTCGGAGTTTTGCTGTGGTGACAAGGAATGTGGCCGACTTTGTTGATTGTGGCATTAACATAGTCAATCCTTGGGAGGGAGCATGACTCTTTCCGGCAAGCGCATCCTGCTCATCATCGGCGGCGGCATCGCCGCCTACAAGGCGCTCGACCTCATCCGGCGGCTGCGCGAGCGTGGCGCGTCGGTGCGGGTGGTGATGACGTCGGCCGCGCAGGAATTCGTCACCACGCTTTCGGTCGGCGCGCTTTCGGCCGATCATGTCTTCACCGAGCTGTTCGACCGCAAGGACGAGCACGATGTCGGCCATATAAGGCTGTCGCGCGAAGCCGACTTGCTGGTGGTGGCGCCGGCCACCGCCGATTTGATGGCGAAGCTCGCCAATGGCCATGCCAACGACCTTGCCTCGACGGTGCTTCTTGCCACCGACAAGAAGGTGCTGATGGCGCCGGCGATGAACCCGAAAATGTGGGCGCATGCTGCCACGCGCCGCAACCGGGCGACTTTGCTGAAGGACGGCATCGCCTTTGTCGGTCCCGCCAAGGGCGAGATGGCGGAAAGCCACGAAGCGGGTGAGGGCCGCATGGCCGAACCGCTGGAGATCGTCGCCGCGATCGAAGCCATGCTCGACGAGAAGCCGAAGCCGCTTGCCGGCCGCAGGATCATCGTCACCTCCGGGCCGACGCATGAGCCGATCGACCCGGTGCGCTACATCGCCAACCGCTCCTCGGGCAAGCAGGGCCACGCGATAGCGGCCGCGCTGGCGAAGCTCGGCGCCGATGTGCGGCTGGTTTCCGGTCCGGTCACCATCGCCGATCCGGCCGGCGTCGTGACCACGCATGTCGAAACAGCTGCCCAGATGAAGGACGCGGTCGAGCGCCTGCTGCCGGCGGATGCCGCCGTGTTTGTCGCGGCGGTCGCCGACTGGCGCACCGCCAACGCCGCCGGCGAGAAGATCAAGAAGGTGGCTGGCGAGGGGCCGCCTTCGCTGGAGATGGTCGAGAACCCGGACATCCTGGCCGGCATCGGCCATCACGCGCAGCGGCCGGGCCTCATCGTCGGCTTCGCCGCCGAGACGCAGGATCTGATCGCCAATGCCGAGGCCAAGCTCAAGAAAAAGGGCGCGGACTTCATCGTCGCCAATGACGTCTCGCATGAAAGCGGCATCGGGCCGTCCGGCGTGATGGGCGGCGACCGCAACAAGGTGCGCATCGTCTCCAGGACCGGTGTCGAGGAATGGCCGGAAATGGGCAAGGACGAGGTGGCGGCGCGGCTCGCCGCGCTGATTGCCGAGCGGCTGCAGCAAACTGTCGTGGTCTGAGCGGCAAGCCCGCGTTTCGGTCGTTGCCGTCGCCGCAGTCAACCCGCCGCAAGTCGCGGCCGGTTCGCTGTGGAGAAGATCCTCAGCGCCGCCAGGCAGCCGAACACGCCGAGCGGCACGAAGGCCAGGTACAGCCAACTGGCGACGGAAGCGGCCGCTTCCCGGTTCAGCCCTTCGGAGAAGCCGCTGGCATTGGCGATGATGCCGGCAAGCGCGGCGCCGACGGCATAGCCGATGCGCTGCATGGTCGGCACTGCGGCCGAGGCGATGGTTTGCTCGTCCGGCGCCGCCGACGCCACGATGATGCGGGTCAGGAACGGCCAGGCGATACCGAAGCCGCCGCCCTGCAAAAGGGCGCAGAGCAGGATCAGCGGGATCGAGCCGGCAGGGATCGTATAGGCGAAGCCGGCAATTCCGCATGCAATCATCAGCGCGCCGACGAGGATGATCGAGCGTTCGCGTTCCGGCGGGGCATTGGCGACGAGGATCGACAGTATCGACCATGAGATCGACTCGGCGGCGATGATGTAGCCGCTGGTGAGCAGAGGTATGTCGTGCAGCGTGGTCAGAAGCAGCGGCCCGTATATGCCAAAGGAACAGGTCGCCACCGAAAAGGCGGCGACCATGGTCATGCCGGTGCCGAGCGGCGCGCGCCATGAAAACAGATCTGACGGGAACAGGCGCGACCGGGGTCTCAGCCCATCGACCCTGACGAACAGCGCCAGGCCGATCAGGCCAAGGCAAAGCAGCAGCGACGAGCGGAGCAGGGCTATGTCGACGCCGGCGGTCGCGATCAGCACCACGCTGACGGCAAGGCAGGCGAGCGCGCCATAGGGGAAGGGCGGCGCGGCATCGGCCGAAACCTGCGGACGCGACGCGCCGGCGGTGTTGAGAACGGTGAGGCTGGCAAGCGCAACCGCGATGCCGCCCAGCGTGAAGATGCCGACCGCCCAGCGCCAGGACAGAAGCTCGACCATGATCGCCCCGATCATCGGGCCGCTGAAGGCGGCGATGCCCCAGATCGCCGACATCACGCCGAAAAGCTGGGGCCAGATGCTGCGCGGAAAGAGCCGCTCGACGGAGACGAAGGCAAGCGACACCAGCGCGCCGCCGCCGAAGCCTTCGATCAGCCGCCCGGCGAGGAACTGGGTCATCGAGGGCGCGACGGCGCTCAACAGCGCGCCGGCCGCGTAGAGGGTGGCGGCGACCGCCATGTTGCTGCGCAGGCTGACATAGCTGACGAGCCGTCCGGCCGCGGCGCCGGCGGTGATGGCGCCAAGCTCGTAGATCGCCAGCGACCAGCCGACGAGCTGCACGCCGTCGAGTTCGCCGACCATCGCCGGCATCACCGTCGCCACCATCGTCTCGTTGGTGGCGTAAAGCAGGATGCCGAGATTGATGAAGCAAAACCGCGCCAGATCGCCGCTCGCCCACAGCGCCCGCCAATCCACCCTGTTGTTCGAATCCTCACTCAAAATCGCTCTCCCGATTGACGTCGGAAAGCTGTCTAGGACCTCAACCGCGGTTGAGCTCAAGCGAATTCTTCATGCCGTGACCGTGGCCAGATCCTTCGCCACAGCACGGTGAATGCACACCGGATATGTCCGGGAAATCAGCGAATGGGGTCCGGCTCGGTTGTTTCGGATTCACGTCGGCAGCCATCGATGACGGGGTGGATGGTCCACTGGTTTTCCGGATCCTGCTGGGCTGCGACGGTCAGCGGCGAGCCGGCCGAATTCACGGCTTCGCACCAGCGGGCAGAGCTGCCGTCCGGAACCGGAGATTCATTCCAACTGCCGTTCCAGGTGCCGATCTTCTGACAGTGCTTGATCGGGTGGATCTCATTCCAGCCTTCGTGGGCGGAATCATAGACCCACGTCCCCTTGACGAACAGGATGTCGGCGCCTCGCCTTGTCGGATCATTGACGTGAAGGTCGCCGAGATTTTCGTCGACATCGGTTGGATTGGCTGTGTCGAGAATCCCCACGATGCCCCCGACCAGGACAATCGCGGCCGCGATGACCGTCAGGATCGCACATGCGATCCAACCGAAGAAGGGAATGGCGCAAGCCACCGCCGCGGCGGTGGCCACGGGGATCGCGGCAAGGCATGCGATCATCAGATCGTAGACGCCGGCTCCTTCGAATTCGCAGTGAAGCACCGCGGTAGGGTCGTCGTTGGCCCACTGACGAGCCTCCAGTCCCTGCCAATCGAGGCCCGCATTCTTGATCGCGGGCGTGTTGGCGATCAGCCGCCCGAACGGCGTGATCTTCTCGGCCTCGGCCTGCGACGTGAATTCGAAGACGTTTCCCGGAACCAGATTGAGGCTGTAGTCGGTGTCGAAGCGATCGAGACCGGACTTCTCCTGGGGCGGATCGATCTTGAGAAGCCAGCCGACAGCGCATTCGTCGCCGCCGAGGCAGATCAGCCGATCGTAGAGCCACCAGCGGCAGTATGCGAGGATGGCCGCGAGCGCGACCAGCATGACCGCCGGTCCGGCAACGACGCCGACCAGGATCAGCGGAAGCGCAACCACGGCAGCGGCAATGATCACCTGCGCATATTGCTTGCCGATATGATTTCCGACCGAAATGCATTTTGTGTAGCGCCGGTAAGCCATGGCGGTTCCTACCGTTCGACATAAAGCGTCACGCCGCCGGCAAGTCCGCGCGCCGAGAAGGCATGGACGTTGACCGCCTTGCGGCCGGTGAAGCCGGTAGGTGGCTCGACATTGACGGCGACGGAAATCTCTTCTCCGGGACCGAGGGCGGCTTGCGCCGGGTCGAAGGTGACAAGCCAACCGGCAGGGATGGGATGTGCCCGGCGGGTATGGCCGGCAGGCACTGCCGCTATGGTGCCGGGAAAGGTGCGCAGCGGCCGCCGTGACGGCCTCGGGCGGGGCCGCTCGCCGCAGACCGGCAATTCAGGCAATGCATAGGTGTCAGCTTCAAGCCGAAACTCGGCCCTTTCCCGTTCGCCGTTGCGCAAACGGAATTCGAACTTTGCCGGGGAATGGGCGACGCCGACGGTGGTGTTGTCCTGCCCGAGGTTGTTGTTGGGGTTCACGTCGTCCAGCCAGTCGAGCAGCACCTGGATGCAGTAATGACCCGGCTCGGCCGGCGTGCGCCATTTGACCGAAGCAAAGGCCGGATGATTTGCGCCGCCTTTGACTCCGAGATCGGTCTTTGTCTCGTCTATCCAGGTCGAAGTGGTCCCGATGCCGAAACTCAGATAGGAGAACTTCACGGGCAGGTCGACGACCGGCGCCTCGGTCGAGTTGTTCCAGATGCGCGCAACGACCTCATATTCGGTATCTGGCTCCAGCATATGCGGCGGTACGGTGACGCCACCGCGCTTGATCTCGATATCCGGATTGTCCCAGGTGACAGCCAGGCCCTGGCCCATCAAATAATACTGAGCGTAGATCAAAGGGTCTGGCCGCCTGTAGGCGGGATCGCTGATCTTGACGCAGCGTTGCGGCCCGCTCCGATCGAGCCGGCTGGGAAGCTTGGCTCTTTCGCACATCAACCTGATGAGCGCGCAAATCTGCCCGGCTATCCGGCGCAGATTGTCTGGCCAATGCCTGAAGGCGTCAACGATCGCCTTCAGAAATTCCAGTATTTTGGGGACCGGTGTCACGGCCTGTCTCGGGCCGTCAGCGTCGTTGCCGACGCATATAGAACCAGATGGCAGCGACTAGGAACGGAGCAAGGATCAAAAGAAGTTCGAAAGATCCTGAACCACCGTCAGGCGAAAAGCCGAATAACTTCTCGATGAAATCCACCACAGCCTCCCCGGCCTGCAACAAGAATTGCAGTTAACGATGTCTTTGCATCTGTTGGGAGGCTGCCCCTCTGCCGGCGATTGCCACCAACACCTCGGCTTGATAACACAACATAAGCAAAGCTGCCACACGCAATTGACATTCTCGCGGTGCTTGTGTTTCCAACTATGTTCGGGGGCTTCCTATATGCGAAGGCCGCGCCCTTCGTAGAAGGCGCGGCCCTGCGGGTGCCGTGGTTCTGCGGCGGCTATTTGTAGGAGTGGACGAGATCCAGCGAGGCCACCGCGACGGCCAGGTTGAGGCCGGTCTGTGCCTGGACGCTGAGCGGCTCCAGCATGAAGGCGCCGTCAAGGCCGCCGACCAGGAGGTTGGCGCCGCCGCCGGTCACGACGCTCGCCTCGGCGTTGACGCCGTAATAGCTGCCGGCGAGGTCGCCAGCGTCGTGATGACGAGTGGCAGCAAGCACCGCCCAGACGAGTTGGCCCTGATGCGTCTGGCCGAGGTCGACGCCGAGCTTGGAGATCATGCCGGTGTACTGCTCGGCTGGACCGTGATGATAGGGGCGGAAGGTGCAGGAGACGCCCTTGTTCGACGTAATGACGTAGCCGACGCCGCCGTCGATCGTGCAATCGAGCGTACCGAGCCGGAGCGTGCCGGCGCTGACGGGAGAAGCGAGGACCGTGGCGGCAAGCGCGGCAGCGGCACAGGCAAGTGTTTTGATCATTGGAAAGGTCCTTTCGCGAAAATCTTGGCCCCGGCCTAAACGATCGAGGTGCACGGAGCGTTCCGCTGAAAACTTGGCGCGAACATGGCAAAGATTAACGCATTGGACTGGGCGGTTAACGGATCGCTATCGGCGTCTGCGCGGCGCAACACTGCGGCCGCCGGCGGACCCGTAAGTCGTGCAAGATACCTTACTTTCGGCGCCAGCTTCCGATCAGCTGGCGTTGCCACCGGTGCGCGACAGGCCGTCCTTGGCCGGCTGATAGCTGGGGTCGAGGTGGATGGCCTCGCGGTAGGACTTGGCTGCCCTTCCCTTGTCGCCGCGCTTTTCGTAGATCAGCGCCTGGTTGGCCCAGGCTTCGGCGTTCTTGCCGTCGAGCTTGATGGCCATGTTGAAGTCCGAGAAGGCGTTGTCCTCGTCGCCCGTCGCCAGATAGGAGAGGCCGCGGCCGTTGTAGGGCTCGGCGGCGTCGGGCGCGAGCGAGATGGCGGTCGAGAAATCCTCGATGGCGAATTTGTGCTGGCCCTGGCTCTGATAGATCAGGCCGCGATTGTGGTAGGCGCGGGCATCGGTGGTGTCGAGCTGGATCGCCTTCTGGAAGTCGTTGAAGGCATCCTGGGTGCGGCCTGCCTTGCGGTAGAGATTGCCGCGGCCGATATAGGCGGCGTCGTAGTTGGCGTTGATCTGGATCGAGCGGTTGTAGTCGGCCAAAGCGGCTTCCTGATTGCCGAGGAAGCGCTGGATCAGGGCGCGGTTCGAATAGGCCTGGTAGAAGTTCGGGTTGAGCTGGATGGCCTGGTTGAAGTCCTTGAGCGCCGCCTGGTACTGGCCGCCGCGGCCATAGGCCGAGCCACGCACATTATAGCCCTCGGGATCCTGCGGATTTCGCTGGATGACCGCCGAAAGCGAGGAGATGTTCTCGCTCGACCCTTGCGCCTTGTCGATCGAGTTGAACTCACCCGTCGGGGTCGTCTGGCATGCCGCAAGCGTCAGACCCGAAAGCAGGGCCGCCGTCAGGGCGAAGCCGCGAAAAGCGGTTTTGCGCTCCACGGAAATTGCGTTCATCTTTGTCCTCACTGCCGCAGCGCCGTCAGTCCGTTCCCTCTCCGAACCGGCTCCTATGCATAAACAAAAAGGTGGCGGCGATTCCGCATCGCGCCACCCTCGGTATCCTTCGAAAAGGACGAAAAATAGGCGTTATGAGCGCGGCGAGCGCGATGCGCCGGCAGCACCAGCCGGAGCCGGGCGCGGGGTCATCGGCAGCAGGCCTTCGCGCTGGGCGCGCTTGCGGGCCAGCTTGCGGGCGCGGCGCACGGCCTCGGCCTTCTCGCGGGCACGCTTCTCGGACGGCTTCTCGTAGTGACCGCGCATCTTCATTTCGCGGAAAATACCTTCGCGCTGCATTTTCTTCTTCAGCGCGCGAAGCGCCTGATCAACGTTGTTGTCGCGGACGAGTACCTGCACGGGCAATCCTGTCTTCGGGTTTGATATCGATAGGCATACAGCCATAGCCGCCATGCCTCCGCGGCGGGTTGCACCGCGAATTGTGGGCGGCTGATAGCAGAATCATGCCGCACTGTCCACCGCTGATTGCAGGAAACCGCGATCAAAATCCCGCGTGTCCCGGCGTGACGGCCGGAGCACTATGCGGTCGCCAGATGCAGGCGGGCGAAATCCTCGAAAAACTCGCCGTAATCGCAGGTGATTTCCTCGCCGGCGGCAATGTCGCGAATGGCGGTGGCGCCGCCATATTGCGAGAAATCCGTGTTCGGCCGCTCGGAATGGTTCATGAAGCGGCCATTGTCGACCTCGTAGACCATGAAGCCCGGCTTGTCCGGGCTCGGATAGGCGTAACGGTCGAGCAGTTCCTTGAGATGCGCGGGAGCGGTCTCGTATTTCTCCATCGGTACCAGCCGGTCGAAATCGGGATCGAGCCGCCAGATCGAGGCGCCTTTCCTGATCGGCTCGGCGGCGAAAACGCCGACGCCTTCGATGGCGCTCTGGGCGACATAGGTTCTGATCAGCAGCATCGTTCCGGTCCGTTTTTCGACGGGAACGAAAATCGTCAAAACAGACCGGAATGCAAGGGTGCAGTCGCAAGATTTTAGCGGATGAGCATGTCTGCCGTCGGCCAAACGGATCACGTCCGGCTGATTGACACGCCGCCATCGGCAAACAGCGCGGTTCCGGTGGTGAAACTCGAAGCATCCGAGGCGAGATAAAGCGCCGAGCGGGCAATCTTTCCCGGTTGCGCCATGCGCTTCAAGGCATGGATGCCTTCGACGAAGGCGCGGGCCTCCGGTGTCGTGGTCGTGGCGCCGGGCGTGTCGGTGCCGCCGGGCAGCAGCGCATTCACGCGCAGACCCCTCGGACCGTATTCGGCGGCCAGCACCTGCGTCAGGCCGATCAGTCCGGCCTTGGCGGCGGCATAGGCCGCCATGCCAGGCATGCCGACGGTGTAGCCGACGAAGCTCGAGGTAAAGATCAGCGAACCGCCGCCGCGTTCCAGCATGGCCGGGATCTGATGCCTGGCGGCGAGGTAGGCGCTGGTCAGGTTGGTGTCCATCGTCTCCTGCCAGATCGCCGGCGCCATGTCGGTCACCGGTCCCATCACGCCGACGGCGCCGGCATTGTTGAAGGCGATGTCGAGGCCGCCGAACCTTTCGACCGCGAGGTCGACGAGCGCCTTCGCGTGGGCCTCGTCCCTCACATCGCCGGCAAGCTTAACCGCTGTGCCGCCGGCATCCTCGATCTCGCCGACGAGCGCGTCGAGTTCGGCCTGCCGGCGCGCCGCGACGACGAGGCTCGCGCCCTGGTCGGCGAATAGTCTGGCTGTGGCGCGGCCGATACCAGAGCTGGCGCCCGTCACGATGGCGACCTTGTTTGTCAGGGTGAACATGTCCTTGCATCCTTCCTTGTGCCTGGCTTGCCGGCGGTTGGATGCTTGGTCGCAAATCGGTATGAATGCAGCCACCCGAAAGCTGCCTTGCCATCGGCGCGCGGGCATTACGCGGCACGGGCGCAAAACGGCAAGTGCCGTCGCAAACAGCGCAAGGATGACAGCGCGGTTTCGCTAGTGATACACCTCGCGCGCCGAGGCGGGGATGCCCGGCCGCAAATCCGCGAAAGCTACTGGCGCGAGGCCTGAAACGTGAAGAAATACTCGGTATTCGCCATTGCCCGCGAGGCCATGCGCGGCCACAAGGGCTGGGAAGAGCAGTGGACGTCGCCCGAGCCGAAGAAGGAATACGACGTCATCATCGTCGGCGCCGGCGGGCATGGCCTGGCGACGGCCTATTATCTGGCGAGCCAGCACGGCATCACCAACGTCGCGGTGCTGGAAAAGGGCTGGCTCGGCGGCGGCAACACCGGCCGCAACACCACCATCATCCGCTCCAACTACCTCTATGACGAAAGCGCCGGCATCTACGACCATGCGCTGAAGTTGTGGGATGGGCTGAGCCAGGAGCTCAACTACAACGTGATGTATTCGGCGCGTGGCGTGATGATGCTGGCGCACAACGTCCACGACGTGCAGGTCTTCAAGCGCCACATCCATGCCAACCGGCTCAACGGCATCGACAATGAATGGCTGACGCCGGAGCAGGCGAAGGAATTCTGTCCGCCGCTCAACATCTCCAAGGACGCGCGCTATCCGGTGATGGGTGCCGCGCTGCAGCGGCGCGGCGGCACGGCGCGCCACGACGCGGTCGCCTGGGGCTATGCGCGCGGCGCCTCGGCGCGCGGCGTGCACATCATCCAGAACTGCGAGGTCACCGGCATCAAGCGCGCGGCCAATGGCGCGGTCAGCGGCGTGGAGACGACGCGCGGCTTCATCGGCGCCAAGAAGGTCGGCGTGGTCGCGGCCGGCCATTCCTCCGTTATCATGAACATGGCCGGCGTGCGCATGCCGCTCGAAAGCTATCCGCTGCAGGCGCTGGTGTCGGAGCCGATCAAGCCGGTCGTGCCCTGCGTGGTGATGTCGAACACCGTGCACGCCTATATCTCGCAGTCGGACAAGGGCGAGCTGGTGATCGGCGCCGGCACCGACCAGTATGTCTCCTATTCGCAGACTGGCGGCCTGCACATATTGCAGCATACGCTCGACGCCATCTGCGAGATGTTCCCGATCTTCACCCGCATGAAGATGCTGCGCTCCTGGGGCGGCATCGTCGACGTGACGCCCGACCGCTCGCCGATCCTGGCCAAGACGCCGGTCCAGGGCCTCTACGTCAACTGCGGCTGGGGCACCGGCGGCTTCAAGGCGACGCCCGGCTCGGGCAACGTGTTCGCGCATACGATCGCCAAGGACGAGCCGCACCCGATCAACGCGCCGTTCACGCTCGAGCGCTTCCGCACGGGACGCCTCATAGACGAGGCCGCCGCGGCCGCGGTGGCGCACTGATGATGGCTCAGCCGCTTTGCTTTCACTCGGCCGGTGCGCGCGCCGGTCACGGCAAGTTTTAGGATCACCCAGATGCTTCTCATCCGCTGCCCCTATTGCGAGGAAGAGCGCCCGGAACTCGAGTTCCGCAATGCCGGCGAGGCGCATGTCGTGCGCTCAGCCAACATTGCCGGCGAGAGCGACGACGATTTCGAGAAATTCTTCTTCATCCGCGCCAATCCGAAGGGCGTCATCTATGAGCGCTGGCGGCACATCCATGGCTGCGCGCGCTTCTTCAACGCCGTCCGCGACACCGTCACCGACAAGTTCGTCATGACCTACAAGGCCGGCGAACCGAAGCCGGCGAAACTGCCTGGAGCCGCGAAATGAGCGCTGCATTCCGTATCTCCGGCGCCGGTCGCCTCAGCCAGGCGAAGACCGCATCGTTCAGCTTCGACGGCCAGGCCTATTCCGGCATCGAGGGCGATACGCTGGCCTCGGCGCTGCTCGCCAACGGCGTGCATCTGGTCGGCCGCTCGTTCAAGTACCACAGGCCGCGCGGCTTCCTGTCGGCCGGCGCGGAAGAGCCCAACGCGCTGGTGCAGATCGTGCGCGACGATGCGCGCAAGACGCCCAATGTGCGCGCCACCGTGCAGGAGCTCTATGACGGGCTGACGGCCAATTCGCAGAACCGCTGGCCGTCGCTTGCCTTCGACGTCGGCGCCGTCAACGACATCGCCTCGCCGATGTTCTCGGCCGGTTTCTACTACAAGACCTTCATGTGGCCGAAGTGGGCGTGGAAGGATCTCTACGAGCCGAAGATCCGCGCTGCGGCGGGCCTCGGCGTTTCGCCGGAGAAGCCGGATCCGGACCATTATGCCGCCCGCTACGCGCATTGCGAGGTGCTGGTGCTGGGAGGCGGCGCCGCCGGCATTGCAGCTGCCCTTGCCGCCGCCGAAACGGGCGTGCGGGTGATCCTCGCCGACGAGCAGGCCGAATTCGGCGGCAGCCTGCGCTTCGAGAGCGGCGCCAGGATCGACGGCCAGAACGGCTTTGCCTGGGCTCAAGGCGCGATCGCCAGGCTCAAGGCGATGGACAATGTGCGCGTGCTGTCGCGCACGACTGCTTTTGGGTACTACGCGCAGAACTTCGTCGGCCTGGTCGAGCGGGTCAGCGACCATCTCAAGAGCCCGGGCCGCGAGCTGGCGCGCGAGCGCCTGTGGCAGGTTCGCGCCAATCGCGTCGTCATCGCCACCGGCGCCATCGAGCGCCACATGGTTTTCGCCAACAACGACCGTCCGGGCGTCATGCTGGCTTCGGCGGCGCGCACCTACCTCAACCATTATGGCGTGGCGGTCGGCAGGAATGTCGGCGTCTATACGGCCAACGACTCCGCCTATGCCGCCGCGATTGATCTCAAGAAGGCGGGCGTCAATGTCGCTGCCATCGTCGACCTGCGCGACAATCCCGCCGGCGCGGTGATCGACGAGGCGAGGGCGCTCGGCATCGAGATCAATTTCGGCCGCGCCGTGGTCAGCGCCGGCGGCAAATTGCGCGTGTCGTCGATGACCGTGCAGCCGAAGAATGGCGGCGGCGAGCGCACCATCCCGGTCGACGCGATCCTGATGTCGGCCGGTTGGACGCCGTCGGTGCATCTGTTCTCGCAGTCGCGCGGCAAGGTCGCCTTCAACGACGAGACCAAGCGCTTCGTGCCCGGCACCTACGCGCAGGACTGCGTCTCGGTCGGTGCCTGCAACGGCACGGACGGGCTGGACGCGACGGTCGATGAGGCCTATGCGGCCGGCGCCAAGGTGGCAAAGGACGCCGGCGGCAGCGCCAGGAAGAGCGCCAAGCCGAAGGTCGATGCCGGCGAGAGCTGGTCGCGCGGCATGCTGGGCGCCGGGCCCGGCGCCGGGTCGGGCACAACGGTCAAGGCCTTCGTCGATTTCCAGAACGACGTAACCGCCAAGGACATCCGCCAGGCGGTGCATGAAGGCATGCACTCGATCGAGCACGTCAAGCGCTTCACCACCAATGGCATGGCGACCGACCAGGGCAAGACGTCGAACATGCATGGCCTGGCGATCGCCGCCGAGGAACTCGGCAAGCCGATCCCGCAGGTCGGCCTCACCACGTTCCGCGCGCCCTATACGCCGGTGACGTTCGGCTCGATCGTCGGCCACGCGCGGGGTGCGCTCTTCGACCCGACCCGCCGCACGGCAACGCATGGCTGGGCCGCGTCGCAAGGTGCTGTGTTCGAGGATGTCGGTCACTGGAAGCGCGCCTGGTATTTCCCCAAGGCCGGCGAGGACATGCACGCCGCCGTCGACCGCGAATGCGTGACGGTGCGAAAAGTGGGCGGCCTGTTCGACGCCTCGACGCTCGGCAAGATCGAGGTGGTCGGGCCGGATGCGGCGAAGTTCATGGAGCTGCTCTACACCAACCCGTGGGAGAAGCTGGAAACCGGCCGCTGCCGCTACGGCATCATGCTGCGCGAGGACGGCTTCATCTATGATGACGGCGTCGTCGGCAGGCTGGCGCCCGACCGCTTCCATGTGACCACGACGACCGGCGGCGCGCCGCGCGTCATGAACCACATGGAGGATTACCTCCAGACCGAGTTCCCGCATCTCAATGTCTGGCTGACCTCGATCACCGAGCAATGGGCGGTCATAGCCGTCCAAGGGCCGAAGTCGCGTGACATCATCGCGCCGCTGGTTGAAGGCATCGACATGTCGGACGAGGCGATGCCGCATATGTCGGTGCGCGAGGGCAAGATCTGCGGCGTGCCGACAAGGCTGTTCCGCATGTCCTTCACCGGCGAGCGCGGCTTCGAGGTTAACGTGCCGGCCGATTACGGCGAGGCGGTCTGGGAAGCGCTGTGGGCCGAAGGCCAGAAACATGGCGCGACTGCTTACGGCACCGAAGCGATGCACGTGCTGCGCGCCGAGAAGGGCTATATCATCGTCGGCCAGGACACGGACGGCACGGTGACGCCGAACGATGCCGGGCTCGACTGGGCGGTCGGCAAGAAGAAGACCGATTTCGTCGGCATTCGCGGCCTGACCCGGCCGGACCTTGTAGCCAAGCGCCGCAAGCAACTCGTGGGCCTGAAGACCAAAGACCCGAAGGTGGTTCTGGAAGAGGGCGCGCAGATCGTCGCCGACCCGAAGCAGCCGATCCCGATGAAGATGATCGGCCACGTCACCTCCAGCTATTGGTCGGAGAATTGCGGCCGCTCGATCGCCCTGGCGCTGGTCGCCGGCGGTCGCGACCGCATGGGGCAGACGCTCTACGTGCCGATGCCGAACGGCACGATCGAGGTGGAAGTCACCGGCATGGTGTTCGTCGACGAGAAGGGAGAACGCCTCAATGGCTAAGGCCGCCGCCAAGACAAAAGCCGCTGCTGCCGCGCCTTCCGTCGAGCGCCGGCCGGCACTCGCCGGCCGCACGGTCTTGGCGCCGGGCGTAAAAGTGGAGATGCTGCCGCCGGCCGAACGCATCTCGCTGCGCGCGCCGCAGGCTTCGGTCGCAGCACTTTCCAAGGCGCTCGGCGTGACGCTGCCGGCCAAGCCGAAGACCTCGGCGACCAAGGACGGACGCATGGCGCTGTGGCTCGGGCCGGACGAATGGCTGATTGTCGACGAGGCGGGCAACGATCCGCTCGCCGACTGCGCCAAGGTGACGGCGCTGCATTCGGCGGTCGGCATCTCGCACCGCAATGTCGCAATCTCGGTCACCGGGCCAGCGGCCTCGATGACGGTCAATTCGGGCTGTCCGCAGGACCTGTCGCTCGAGGCTTTCCCGGTGGGTGCTGCCTCGCGCACCATTCTCGGCAAATCCGAGATCGTGCTGTTGCGCACCGCGGCCGACGCGTTCCGTGTGGAGTGCTGGCGTTCCTTCGCGGACTATGTCTTTACTCTGCTGTCGGAAGCGGCGAGCGACGCGGCGAACTGATCTTTGCGCCACGCTATCCGAAGGGATGCGGCGTGGCAGGAACCATCGCCGATCCAGCCCGTTCTTGCGGCAAGAGCGGCTGGGTGTTTTATGACGCCCACCGCTCTAAATGTTTGCTCTGCCGCAGTTCCGGACGGAAAACCGCTGCGCACTTTTCCTGGAACTGCTTAGCGAGGGAGAAGCCGATGCCATCCAAACCCGCGCCGAAAACGCCCAAAAAGACTTCGGCCGTCCGCTCGCTCGAGCGTGAGAAGCATCGCCAGGTCGAGGACGAGGAACTCGAGGAAGGCCTCGAGGACACATTCCCAGCCAGCGATCCGGTGTCGATCACCAGCACCACCATTCCCGGCGCTCCCGCCAAAACCGGCAAGGCCAAGACGGTACCCGAGAGCAAGCCGCGCAAGAAATAGGTGCTGTCGCCGACCGTTTCAGTTGGCGCCATACAGGTGGATACGAAACGGGCGGCCGGATGCCGCCCGTTTCGATGTTGAGATCTTAAAAGCCGGCCGGCACTTAGAGGCCGGGCACGAACCACGGGCTGACATCGATGCCGAGCCGCGGGCTCTTCGTCGTCTTGTTGGCGTCCGCCTTTTCGACCGAACCGGTCGACGTGCAGTCGAGTTTCACGCTGGCGTTGGTCTGAGCGCAAGCCGCGGGGGCATGCTTGGCCGGCTGGCTCGCGCCAGCGAAAGCAGCACCCGAGAAAGCCAGCACGGTGGCGAGCGCAAGGAGGGTCTTCTTCATTTTCCGTCTCCAGTCAATCTCGTCGTACGCGTACGATACGGCGTACAAATACGGTTAATAGAGTCGGAATTCAAGGAGGAATCTGTACGTGTACGACAAATTTTTTTGAACACAGGAATTCGCCGCCGCAAATCAGGCGAAGCGATGCGAGCCGACGATCAAAGAGATCAGCAGTTGACGGGCGTTGCGGTCAGCGGCGGAATATCCTGCGCCTGCAACCCCACAAGCGTGAAATCGCACATGCGCTTCACATAGGCCTGGGCGTCGCCGAACGGATAAAAGGGAAAGGTGATCAAGAGCGAAATCGTGCCGTGGCCCACGGTCCACAGCATGGTCGCGATGGCGCGCGGGTCGCCCTTAAGTCTGCCGGCGGCAACGCAGGCCTCGACGCGTTTGATCAGCACCTTCATGGCCGGATTGCCCTCTTCCATGTCCTCGTAGCTGCGTCCTTCGGGCAGCTTGGTCTTCTCGGTCATGAAGACGGTGCGGTATTCGTTGGGATTGCCGAGCCCGAAAGCCGCGTACTCGGTCATCACCGCCTTGAGCGCCTCGATCGGGTCGTCGGCGGGGTGGTCCTCGATGCGACGAGCGAGCGTCTCGAAGGCGTCTTCGGCCAGCGCGAACAGGATGTCCTGCTTGTCGGCGAAATAGGAATAGACCGACATCGGCGCGTAGCCGACGCGCTTGGCGAGCTTGCGGATGGTGAGGCCCTCGTAACCCTCTTCCTGCACCAGCTTGTGAGCCGCCGCGACCAGTTCGGAGCGAAGCTCCGCCTTCTGTTTTTCGCGGCGTTTCTGAACGCTCAGCGTCAATGTCCGCTGCCTTTGTCGTTGGTTGCCTGACGAAGTTATATACGCTGTACGGAAACGGACAAGAGAGCGTTCCGGTTCCGCAACGTCCGTTCAAGCTCCTCGGTTAACGCGATTGCGGACGCAAGCCGTTCCCAGCATGCTCAAATGGCGCCAATGCCGCCGTCGAGCGCCAGCGCGTGACCGGTCATGAAGGAGTTGGCAGGGTCGGCAAGGAACAGGACGCCGGTGGTGATCTCGTCGATCTCGCCGACACGCTTCATCGGCACGCCGCGCGTGAGTTCGGCAAGCGCTTCGGCTTCGGACGCTCCGGTGAAACGCACGAAGCCGTCGACCATCGCCGTGCGGGTGTGGGCCGGGCAGACGGCGTTGATGCGTATCCCTTTGCTGGCATATTCCACGGCGGCCGAGCGCGTCAGCCCGACGACGCCATGCTTGGCGGCGGCATAGACCGAAAGTTTCGGCGCGCCCGATAGACCGGCGACCGAGGCGATGTTGACGATGACGCCGCCCTTGCCGCTTTCCCTGAACTGCCGTTCCAACTGAGGAATCTGGTGCTTCATGGCATAGAAGACGCCGAGCAGGTCGACCTCGACCACGCGGCGCGCCTCTTCCGAGGTCACCTGCGGCAAGCGCACGAAGTTGTGTACGATGCCGGCATTGTTGACGGCGATGTCGAGCCGGCCGAATTTCTCGACGGCCAGTTGCACCAGATCCTCCGAGAGCTTTTCGTCGGCGATGTTGCCGGTAAGGTGAGCGGTCTCGGCGTCGAGCGTCGCCGCAAAATCGCCGAGCGCCGGCTCGTCGAGATCGGAGAGCACGAGCCGCGCGCCTTCCGCCGCGAAAGCCTTTGCCGCGCCGCTGCCAAGGCCGCCCGTCGCGCCGGTGACCAGCACCGTCATCCCATCGAAACGGCCCATCGCTCAGCTTTCCTTTCTTCAGTTCTTCCCGCCGCTCAGCTCCGCCGCGAGTATCGCGATCAGCTTAACCGCTTGCCCATAGGTCTTTGCCTTTTCCGGATTGGAGGCATTGCCGTCCAGCGCGCGGCGATAGACGCCCTGGCAGATCGCCGCCAGCCGGAAGAAGGAGAAGGCGAGGAAGAAGGTCCAGTTGTCGATCTTCCCGATGTCGCGCCGTTTGCAATAGGCTGCGACATAGGCCTCCTCGGACGGCAGGCCGGCAGCGGCGCGGTCGACGCCGCCGAGGCCGCGAAAGCCGGAGGCATGCGGCAGGCGCCATTGCATGCATTGATAGGCGAGGTCGGCGAAGGGGTGGCCGAGCGTCGACAGCTCCCAGTCGAGCAGCGCGATGACTTTCGGCGCATCCAGCGCGAACATCATGTTGTCCAGCCGGTAGTCGCCATGGACAAGCGAAACGCGGCCGTCATTGGCCGGTATATGGGTTTCGAGCCACGCAATCAGCCTGTCGATATCGGCTATGGCTTCGGTTTCGGAGGCCCGGTATTGGCCGGTCCAGCGCGCGAGCTGGCGCTCGAAATAGCTGCCGGGCTTGCCGAAATCGCCAAGGCCGACGGCGCCGACATCGACATCGTGCAGGGCGGCGAGCGTCGCGTTCATCGCGTCGTAGATCGCGGCGCGCTCGTCATTGCCGGAAACGTCAGGCAGCGACGGATCCCAGAAGATGCGGCCGTCGAGATATTCCATGACGTAGAACATGCGGCCGGTGGGGGAGTCTTCGCGCGACAGATGCAGCATGCGCGGCACCGGCACAGCCGTGCCGGCAAGCGCCTGCATGACCCGGAATTCGCGGTCGACCTGATGCGCGGATTTCAGCAATTGTCCCGGCGGCTTGGCGCGCAGCACATAGCGGCCGCTGGCGGCGGTCAAAAGATAGGTCGGATTGGATTGTCCGGATTTGAATTTTTCAATCGCGGACAGGCCGGTAAAACCCGGGATATGCGCCTCGAGATAGGGCGCAAGCGCCGCCTGGTCTATGGCGCCGGCCTCGCCGCTCATGCGTTTTCGGGCTGGCGCTCGATCAGCGTCAAGGTCAGCCAGCGCGCCGTCAGCGCCGGCTTCTTCGAGCCTTCGATCTCGATGGTCACATCATGCGCCGTCTGCACCCAGCCGGACGGCCGCACCTTGACGTCCGCCAGCACGAAGCGGGTGCGGATGCGCGAGCCCGTCTTCACCGGCGCCAGGAAACGCAGCGTGTCGAAGCCGTGGTTGACGCCCATCTTGGTGTTTTCCAGCGGCGGCATCGTCTCGAAGGTCATTGCCGACAGAAGCGATAGCGACAGGAAACCATGAGCGATGGTGCCGCCGAAGGGCGTTTCGCGCTCGGCGCGCTCCGGATCGCAATGGATGAACTGGTGGTCGTCGGTCGCATCGGCGAACTGGTCGATCATGCGCTGCGTCACCGTTCGCCAGGGCGAGACGCCGACCTCCTTGCCGACGCTTGCCACAAGCGTATCGAGACTGATCGGTTCCACGCTGATGTCCTCCGCACCCCCGCCCGGATTACGATTCCTCGAACCGGGCACCTTATTCCTTGAACAAAGTCATTCCATGCTGCACCGACTGGCCGCCGTCGATCGGCAGGATGGCGCCGGTGACATAGCTGCCGGCCCGGCTGCACAAATAAAGCGTTGCGCCGGCAATGTCATCCGCCACGCCGATGCGGCCGAGCGGAACATGGTTACCAACATGTTTCGCCTGCTCCTCGGTCGCGGTGGCAAACGCCGTCATACGGCTCTGGAAAGGACCGGGCGCAAAGGCGTTGACGGTGATGCGGCGGGCCGCGAACTCGATCGCCAGCGTGCGCGTCAAATGATGCACCGCCGCTTTCGATGCCGCGTAGGAATAGGCGTCGTCGGCCAGCGGCTGGGTGCCCATCACCGAGCCGAGATTGACGACGCGGGCAGGATCCTCGTCGCTCGCGGCGGCATCGAGCAACGGCAAGAGCTCCCGTGTCAGGTGGAAGACGGCGGTGACATTGACACCGAACACCTTGGCCCAGGCGTGGTAAGGGAAATCCTGCAGCGGCGCGCCCCAGGAAATGCCGGCATTGTTGACCAGGATGTGCAGGCGCTCCGCGCGCGCCTTGACCTCGGCGACCAGAGCGGCGATGCCCGCTTCGCTGGACACGTCGCCGGCAAAGCCCTCGGCATGGCCGGAGCCGCCGAGCGCGTTCAATTCGTTGGCGACTTTGGCGCAATCCCCGCCCTTGCGCGAGACGATCATCACATGAGCGCCGGCGCGTACCAGTCCGGTCGCCACCATGCGGCCGATGCCGGTCGCAGCACCCGTCACCAGCGCGGTCTTGCCGGCGACCGAGAACAGCTTGTCCAGATAGCTCATCGTGTTTCTCCGCATCCGGCCAGGCCGGGGACTCGCCCAAGGACTCGCGTTGACAAGGCTAGCCGAAGTACGGTCATCCTTGCCACGGGTAAAGATTTATCTTCGGAAAGGCCGGAAGCGATGACGGACATGAATCTCGGCATGACCGAGCGGCTGAGGCCAATCCACCAGCGAGTGGCGGCGATGGTGCGCGACGAGATCGCGCCGCTCGGCGAAGAATTTCTCGCCGAGATCGGCAAGGGTGGCGACCGCTGGTCCTATACGGCCAGGCAGACGGAAATCCTCGAAGGCTTGAAGAAGACGGCGCGCGAGCGCGGCCTGTGGAACTTCTGGCTGACCGATTCCAAGCGCGGCTATGGCCTTTCCACCGTCGAATACGCCTATCTGGCGGAGGAGATGGGCAAGGCGCATCTCGGCGCCGAGACCTTCAACTGCTCGGCGCCCGACACCGGCAACATGGAAGTGCTGGAGCGTTACGGCTCGCAAGGGCACAAGCGGGACTGGCTGGAGCCGCTGCTCGAGGGCAAGATTCGTTCGGCCTATCTGATGACCGAGCCTGACGTCGCCTCTTCGGACGCGACCAACATTTCGATGCGCTGCGAGCGGCAGGGCGACGACTATGTGCTGAACGGCGAGAAATGGTGGGCTTCCGGCGCGGGCGATCCGCGCTGCGCCATCTATATCGTCATGGTCAGGACCGGATCGGACGAAGAGCCGCAGCATCGCCGGCATTCGATGATCCTGGTGCCTTCCGACAGCAAGGGCATCACCAGGCTGCGGCCCATGCAGGTCTATGGCGACGATGACGCCCCGCACGGCCATATGCATCTGAGATTCGAGAATGTGCGGGTGCCGGCGGCGAACCTGATCCTCGGCGAGGGCAGGGGTTTCGAGATCGCGCAGGGGCGGCTGGGGCCTGGCCGCATCCATCACTGCATGCGCGCCATCGGCCAGGCCGAGATGGCGCTGGAGATGCTGTGCCAGCGCTCGGTGCGGCGCGAAGCCTTCGGTCAGTCGCTGGCCAAGCTCGGCGCGAATTTCGACATCATCGCCGAATGCCGGATGGAGATCGAGATGGCGCGGCTGCTCTGCCTCAAGGCCGCCTGGATGATCGACCAGGGCGACGCGCGCGCCGCCGCGCCCTGGATCAGCCAGATCAAGGTGGTGGCGCCGCGCGTCGCGCTGAAAGTCACGGACGAGGCGGTGCAGATGTTCGGCGCGCAAGGCATCAGCCAGGATACCCCGCTCGCCCGCTCCTGGACGCATCTGAGGACGCTGCGGCTGGCCGACGGGCCGGACGCGGTGCACCGGCGGCAGGTGGCGCGCACGGAACTCAGGAAATACACGCAGGAAAAGGTCTGACGATCATGACGCTTCCATCGCAAATGCGGGGCTTGCTGCTTGTCGGCGACGGTTACACCAGGACGCCTTCGCCGGCTGCGCTCGAAGCGATGGAGCCTTATCTCCAGCCCGGCAGCGTCGCCGTGCCCGCGCCCGGTCCCTCGCAGGCGCTCATCAAGGTCAGCCTCGCCTCGATCAACCCGTCCGACATCGCCTTCATCAAGGGGCGGTACGGCCAGCCGCGGGTCAAGGGCCGTCCGGCGGGTTTCGAGGGCGTCGGCATTGTCGTCGCCACGGGCGATGATCCCTATGCAAGGAGCCTCGCAGGGAAACGCGTCGCCTTCGCCACCGGCGTGTCGAACTGGGGCGCCTGGGCGGAATATGCCGTCGCCGAGGCGGCGTCCTGCATCCCGCTCCTCGACACGGTGCGCGACGAGGACGGCGCCGCGATGATCGTCAATCCGCTGACGGCCTTGGCCATGTTCGACATCGTCAGAGAGGAGGGCGAAAAATCCTTCATCATGACCGCGGGCGCCAGCCAGCTCAGCAAGCTGATCATCGGGCTGGCGAAGGAGGAAGGTTTCCGCCCGATCGTCACCGTGCGTCGCGACGAGCAGATTCCGCAGCTGGCGGAGCTCGGCGCCGCCCATGTGCTCAACGAGAAAGCGGCGGATTTCGAGACGGCGTTGCGCGAGGCGATGAAGGCCGAGCAGCCGCGCATCTTCCTCGACGCGGTCACCGGCCCGCTGGCTTCGACCATCTTCAATGCCATGCCGAAACGCGCGCGCTGGATCGTCTATGGAAGGCTCGACGCCGAGCCGACGGTGATCCGCGAGCCCGGCCAACTGATCTTCCAGCATAAGCGCGTCGAAGGTTTCTGGCTGGCCGAATGGATGCGCCAGTTCCGCGACAGGCTGGGCCCGGCGGTTCTGGAAGCGCAGAAGCGCTTTTCCGATGGACGCTGGTCGACCGACGTCGCGGCAGTGGTGCCGCTGGACGAGGCGATGGCGCGGCTGCCGGCCGAGCTCGCCAAGCCCAACGGAAAGGTGTTCATCAAACCGTAAGCTCCCCCGGGGCGCTGATCGTAGCTGTTCAGACCACGGCCAACGCCTTGAACACAAATCTGTGATCGACAAGGTGGCGGCGGAAAAACGCCGCTGTTGCGCCGTCCTTTGCCCCCGCGCCGGTAACAGTCACGCTCGTATGTTCTATTTCATTTCGATGTGATATCTCGCCGGCGCTGAAGGCTAGGCGGCGATGGGAACGCCATCCTGGTCGGAACGCGGGGTGCGCTATGACGGTAACCAAGCCGGTTTTCGACCGTTTGGGGTTTTGGCTGTGGGTCGGGTCGTTTCTGATTGTGCTTGGCCTGGTGCTATGGTCGCCCGATACGCGTTCGGTGGTCTATATTTACAGACATGGCAGCGAAGCTTTCCTGAGCCGTGAACCGCTGTATCACGTCCAGGCCGCGATGGGGTATCTCTACGCGCCCGCCTTCGCCGCCCTTTACGTTCCCCTGGTGAAGCTCGGGCCGCATCTGGGCAGCGTTTTGTGGCACGTGCTGGGCTTCGGCGCGCTGACTTTCGCCGCAATGCGTCAGGTGCGCAGGATCGACGGCCAGGAGCAGACATGGCTGCTGTCCTTCGGCCTGTTCCTTGCCTTGCCGATGGCGCTGGCGGCGCTTCGCAACGGCCAGGCGACGATCCTGCTCACCGGAGCGTGCTGGTTTCTCACGCTCTCGGCGCTCGAGGGGCGCCGGGCTGAAAGCTTCTTCTGGGCCACGCTTGCGGTCATAGCCAAGCCCACTGCGATCATCATGCTGCTTCTGGTGGGAGCGCTGCGTCCCCGGCTGATACCGGTGCTGGTGCTGGCGGTGCTCGTCGTGCTCGCCATCCCCTATGGTTTTGCGCCCGCGGACTACATCAACGCCCAGTACCACGATTTCTTCCGCATGCTGACGTCGATGACGGTCAACCCAACCGGTCCCTTCGTTCCGGCCGACTTCACAGCGCCTTTCACGCGGTTTGGGATGCCGCTGTCCGAAGCCGAGGCGACGATCGTGCGCGTCGTCGTGGGGTTGCTTGCGCTTTGGGCGGTGCTCCAGTTGGACCGCAGGCTGGACTCCAACATCGGCGGACTGGCCATCTTCCTCATTGCGGCGTTCTACATGTGCGTCTTCAATCCGCGGGTCGAGCAGAACACCTATGCCATGGTGGCGGTGCCAGCCGGCCTTTCCATCGCCCTGGTGTGGCGGAGGAAGGAAAACGCGGCCATGCGCTGGTTGCCGGCGATACTCCTCTTCGTTACCGGACTGACCAGTGTCGATCTCCGGCGGCACGATCTTTTCCACTTGTGGCTGTGGCCTATCAGCACCAGCATAGTCGCCTGCATGCTTGTCGCCTGGTTCTGGGGGCGAGGCGGGGACAAAGTGCCGACCCCCGGAGCCGTCGCGCATGGCTGAGATGCTCGACGTCATCGCGCCGTTCTTCAACGAGGCCGAATCCGCGATCGCCTTCGTCGGGTTGCTCGACAGGCTGGAAGTGGCCGTGGCGGAGCGCTTCGGCATGACCGTCCGCAAGATACTCGTCGACGACGGCAGCCGCGACGGCAGCGCCGAGACATTCGCCGCGACGTTGTCGGGCTCGTGGGAAATCGTGCGGCTCAGCCGCAATTTCGGCAAGGAAGCGGCGGTGCTCGCCGGCCTCGATCATTCCCGCGGCGACATGGTCCTGATCATGGACTCCGACCTCCAGCATTCCATGGATATCAGCCTGAGGATGATCGGTGAGCTGGTCGAGAATCCCGAAATCGATGTCGTCTACGCCCAGAACGACCGGCGCGAGGGGAGCTGGCGGCGCAGCCAGCTGGCGCGGCTCTTCTACAGGCTGATCAACAGCAGCCAGCGCTTCGATATTCCCGAGAATGCCGGAGACTTCCGTGTCATGCGCGGCGCGGTGGCACGTGCCTTGACCAGCGTGCGCGACAAGCGGCGTTTCAACAAGGGCCTATTCGCCTGGGCCGGCTTTCGCCAGAAGGCGGTGCTTTACTCGCCGGAAAACCGCTCCGGCGGCACGTCGAAATGGACCAGGTTCAACCTGATCGCGTTCTCGCTTGAAGGGTTCACCTCGTTTTCCGTGATCCCGCTGCGCGTCATCAGCCTCATCGGATTGCTCGCGGCATTCGCAGGTCTCGCGTATGGCGTGAAGGTGCTCTTCGAGGTGCTGTTCTATGGCATCGCCGTGCCCGGCTACCCCAGCATCATGGTCGCCGTCGTGCTTTTTGGAGGCCTCAACCTGGCGCTGCTCGGCCTGATCGGCGAGTATGTCTGGGTCACGCTCAGCGAAAGCAAGGACCGGCCCGTCTACATCGTGCGCGACGTGTTGCATGGCAATGCCGCCGAGCAGGTTGCTTCCGAGAGATGACCAGGTCGATCCGCCTGATCGCCGACGACTACGGGCTGGCGCCGGGGGTATCGGGTGCGATCCTCGACCTCATCGAGCGCGGCCGCCTGACCGGGACCAGTTGCATGACCGGCTTTCCCGAATGGGAAGAGGCGGCGGCGCGCATCAGGCCGTTCCGTCAACGCGCCGCCGTCGGGCTGCACCTGACCCTGACCGATCAGATAGCCGTGACCGGATCGTCCAGCCTGGCGCCGGAAGGCAAGTTGCCCGGGCTTGCCTCTCTTGCGCTGCCGGTGCGGCGCGAGCGTATCGACGAGCGGGACATTCATGCCGAGCTCGACGCCCAGTACGACCACTTCACCGAAGCGCTGGTTGGCCCGCCCGATCACATCGATGGGCACCAGCACGTGCATTTTCTTCCCGTGGTGCGGAATTGGCTGCTCGCCCGGTTTGGGGAAAGCGCACACAAGCCCGCGCTACGCGGCGCGCCCGGGCTTGCCGGCCTGGACGCGGCGGCCAAGATCGCGGCGATCGCTGCTCTGGCCGTGGGGTTCAACAGGTCGATGCAGCGGGCCGGCTTCAGCGTGATGACGCCGCTCTGCGGCATCTATGACTGGCGGCAGCCGCAAAAATTCGCTCCGACGCTGCGCGCCGCGGTCGACACCTTGCCCGAACAAGGGGTGTTCATGTGCCATCCGGGTCAAGTCGATGACATTTTACGGGCGCGAGACCCGATGCAGGGCGCGCGTGAGGTCGAGTTCACGGTTCTGAGTTCTGAGGATTTCGGCGCCAGCCTCGAACGGCCCGGAATGCGCGTCATGGACGGCAAAACATGAGCGCCGGCCAGCCGCAGCGTTCGACCGGCAACAAGATCGTTCGTTTCGCCTTGGTCGGGCTGGTCAACAGCGGCATCGACCTCGCCGCATTCTTCCTGCTGCTCAAGCTCGCGGTACCGGCTCTGGCCGCCAATATCGGCGCCTGGTTCGTCGCGGTCCTTTTCTCCTTCGCGGCGAACGGCTTCTGGTCGTTCGAGCGCGACCCGGGCATCCGGCTCCGCCAGTCCTTCCTGCGCTTCGTCTCGCTGGGCGCGTTGATTTCGCTTGGCGTTTCCAGCCTGTCGATCGCCGCTCTCGCGGGGGCAATCGGCGTGTGGCCGGCCAAGATCGTCGGTGTCGTGGTGGCCGCTGTGCTGAACTTCCTGGCAGCACGCTGGTCGATCGAGGGTCGGCTGTTGAGATAGTCTACTCGGCCGGCTCCGCGTCGACATACACGGCTTCCTCGAGCTCGCGCTTCAGCCTCGCTTCCTCATGCGCTTTCGGCGTGACGAAGCGGCCAAGCAAGAGATAAGCGACAGGCGTCAGGAACAAAGTCGAGACAGTGGCGAGCCCAAGGCCGCCGACGATGACCCAGCCCAGCGCGACGCGCGCCTCGGCGCCGGCGCCGGCGGCGAGCACCAGCGGCACGCCGCCGAGCACGGTGCAGATCATGGTCATCATCACCGGGCGCAGCCGGATGGTCGAAGCCTGTTCGATCGCCTCGCGCACGCCGAGCCCGCGGTCGCGCAGCTGATTGGCGAACTCGACGATCAGGATGCCGTTCTTGGCCATGACGCCGACCAGAAGCACCAGTCCGATCTGGCTGTAGGCATTGAGGCTGGTGCCCGACAGGAGCAGCGCGAAAATGGCGCAGGCGAGCCCGAGCGGCACCGTCGCCATGATGATGAGGGCGCTGACGAAGCTTTCGAACTGGGCCGCCAGCACCAGAAGGATGATGACCAGCGCGAAGCTGAAGACGGCGATCATGGCGTTGTTGCTCTCGCCGAGCGTCGCGGCTTCGGCGAGCGGCAGGATGCGCGCGCCGGGCGGCAGCAGCGGCGCCGCGATCTGATCGGCGCGGGTCAGCGCCTCGCCGAGCGCGAAGCCGCTGCCGAGATTGGCGGTGATCGCGACCGAGGGCTGCTGCTGCTCGCGCGTCAGCGACGGCGGCACGGCGCGCTCGGTCAGCGTGGCGATGGTCGACATCGGCACGAAACGGCCATCGGACGTCTTCAGGAAGATGTTTTCCAGGTCGGTCGGGTCGTTGATCGGGTTGGTGGTCGAGACCAGCTTCACGCCATAGCTGCGGTCGGCGATGTAGACGTCGACGACATCGTTGCCGTCGAGCATGGCCTGCAGCGTGTCGGCCAGCCCGGTGATGTCGATGCCGAGATCGGAGGCGCGTTCGCGATCGATGGCCACGGCAAGCTGCGGCTGCGTCGGGTCGACGGAGAGGCGCGGCGTCTGGAAGCGCGGGTCCTGACGCATCTCGTCGACGATCTTCACCGCCGCCTCGCTCAGCGCCTTGCGGTCATTGCCGACCAGCGCGAATTGCAGGCCGTTGCCGGCGCCGCGAATGCCGAGGCTGTTCGGCTGCACCGGAAAGACGCGCACGCTCGGCACCTGCCTGGTCAGGCGGCTGATGTCGGCCATGATCTCCTGCTGGCTGCGGCTGCGCTCGTCCCAGGGCGCCAGCGTCATCACCATGAAGCCCGAATTGTAGGAGCCGTTGTTGCCGGCGTTTTCGAAGGTTGAGCGGATCTCGCCGGAATCGCGCAGCGGCTGGATCAGCCGCTCGATCTTGCGCATCTGCTCGGTGGTGTAGTCGAGGCTGACGCCTTGCGGCGCGCTGATGCGCAACAGCACCACGGCACGGTCTTCCGGCGGCGTCAGTTCCTGGCGGATGGTGCCGAACAGCGTGAAGGCGGTGCCGGCGAAAATGAGCGCGACCAGGACGACGATCCAGGGCGCGTCGAGGCAAAGACGCAGGCAATGCTTGTAGAGCCCGTGCAAGGCGCCGCCGATGCGCGCGCCGATGCCGGTACCGCCTTCATGGTGAAGCGATGCGCTGGTCAGCATGCGCGAGGCAAGCATGGGGCAGAGCGTCAGCGCGACCACGCAGGAGAGCAGCACCGACATCGCCAGCACGAAACCGAATTCGCGGAACAGGCCGCCTGTCTGTCCCGGCAGGAAGGAGATCGGCACGAAGACTGCGACCAGCGTCAGCGTGGTGGCGACGACGGCGAAGAACACTTCCTGCGTGCCAAGCACCGCCGCCGCGCGGGGCCCCATGCCTTCGTTGCGGCGGCGCACGATGTTTTCGAGCACGACGATGGCGTCGTCAACGACAAGGCCGGTCGCCAGCACCAGCGCCAGCAGCGTCAGGATGTTGACGGAGAAGCCGGCGAGATAGATCGCGGCGATGGTGCCGATCATGGCGACCGGCATCGCCAGGCCGGGGATCAGCGTGGCGCGCCAGTCGAGCAGGAAAGCGTAGATGACGACGAGCACGATCGAGACCGACAGCGCCAGCGCGATCTCGACTTCGTGCACGGCGCCATTGACGAAGACGGCGTCGTCGCTGGTCACCTTGATGGACATGCCGGCGGGCAACGTCTCTTGCAGCTTCGCGACGGCGGCCCTCACGCCGGTCGAGATGTCGAGCGTGTTCGATTCCGCCTGGCGTATGATGCCTAGGCCGATACCGGTCTTGCCGTCGGAGCGCAGCGAGGTCTGGCCGATATCGGGCCCGAGCGTCACGGTGGCGACGTCGCGGATACGGGTCGCGCCGCCGATGACGATGTTCTCGAACTCCTCCGGCGTGGTCACGTCGGCGGTCGTGCGAACGATGAGGTCCTGATTGGTCGTGGTGATCGAGCCGGCCGGGGAATCGAAGGCGACCGAGGCAAGAGCCTTTCGAAGGTCGGCGACGGTGAAGCCCAGGCTCGCCAGCTTGTTCTGGTCGACGTCGATGCGGAAGATCTTGTCGCGGTCGCCGGAGACCTGGACGTCGGCGACACCCGGCACCGCGGCGAGCTCGTCCTCGATGCGGTCCTGCACGAACACTGTCATGTCCTGCACCGACATGGTGTCGGAGGTGACGGCCAGCCGCATCACCGGGTCCGAATTCGCGTCGGCCTTGACGATGCGCGGCGCGTCGGCAGTCTCGGGCAACTGATTGGTGATCCGGCTGACGGAATCGCGCACGTCGGAGGCCGCGACGTTGAGGTCGACGCCGTCGTTGAATTCGATGGTGACGCGGCTTTGGCCGAAGGAGGAGGTGGACGAGATCGACTTGACGCCCGAAACGCGCGCGACCGCGCCTTCGATCGCGTCGGTCAGCTCACGGTCGACGGTTTCGGCGGCCGCGCCGTCGAAGGTGGTGTTGACGGTGATGACGGGGCGGTCGACATCCGGCAATTCGCGGATCTCGACGCCCCAGAATGCGGCAAGCCCGGCCACCGCGATCAGCGTGTTGAGTACGAAGGCCATGACCGGCCTGCGGATGAAAAGCGCCGTCAGGCCAGATCCCGCGGCGGCGTCGCCGGCGCCGCTCATGAGCCCTCGGTCCCGGCGGCGCGATCCTCGCCGGCGATGCGGACATCGCCGCCTTCGCTGACGCTCTGCGTGCCTTCGGTCACCACCATGTCGCCGCTCACGACCGGAGCATCGATCAGCACGGTCTCGGTGTTGCGCTGGATGATGCGTACCGGAACGCGCTTGGCCTTGCCGTTGTCGACGGCCCAGATATAGGCGCCGTCGGTCCCCCACTGGATGGCGAGCGGGCTGACTGCCGGATAGGTATCACCGGGGAAGCGCATGCCGATCTGGAAGGACATGCCGGCGCGCAGCGAATCGGCGGGGTTGGCGATCGTCGCTTTCACGAGCAGCGTGCGGCTGTTCTCGTCGATATGGTTGTCGATGGCCGAGACGGTGCCGGTATAGACCTGGTTGGGGTTGGCCAGAGGCGTGGCCGACAGCTGGGCGCCAACCTTGACCGCGGCGGCGAAGCGTTCCGGCACCCAGAAATCGACCAGGATGCTGGAGCGGTCGTCGAGTGTGGCGATCGCCGATTGATTGGTGACATAGTTGCCGGCGGCGATCGGCAGGATGCCGACGGTGCCTTCGATCGGCGCCATGATCGAGCGGCGCTCGAGCGCGAGCTCGGCATCGCGCAGCGCCAGCCTGGCGTTGGCGAGCGTCACCTGGGCGTCGGCGACGGCTACAGGCGTGGCCGCATTGGACGCCCTGAGCGATTTTACCCGGTCGAGCTTGGACTGGGCATCCTCTATCGCCACCTGGGCGCGGTCGCGCGCGATCACTTCCGTCTCGGAATCGAGCCTGGCGATGACATCGCCCTTTTCGACATGCGTGCCGGACTGGACCAGCAGTTCGGTGAGGCGTCCGGATGAGTATGGATTGACGGTGACGGTCGCGTTGGCGCGGCCGGTGCCGATCGCCTGCAGCCTGTCGTTGATGGTGGCGGTGCCGGCAGGCGAGGCGACGATGGTGACGATCTGACCGCCGCGGTTGCGTGCGGACTGGCCGGTGCCGGCGGCGCTTTCCGTCGCGGGAGGTGTCGCGGCGATGGCCCAATCCATTCCCCAACGCGCCAGTATCTGAGGCGCGCCGGGATAAAAGCGTGCCCAGGCGGCCACGGCGGCGACCAGAATCACAAATGCTGCAACAATCTGTTTCCAGCTCGACATCGACACTCCAGCGGCAGGATTCGTCTGCCGGATTCCAGCGGAAGCAGGCACTTCGACGATACGGGCTGGGGGCGAAAACCGGCCACGCCACACCCCGATATCAGCGGTTTATGGCAATTATCACGCAATCGTGCACATTAAATCTCGGTAACGTGAGGCCCGGACGCGGTTCATTAGCTCCATTTCCGATGTGCTGGAACGGGATCAAGTCCTTCAATTTGAGCATGATCTTTTCCGAAAACCGGGTTCAACTTTGCGGGGGCACGCTCTAGGAGCGCGCCTTCAAGAACTTCGAGGTTAAGGCGCCACACTTTCCGCCCATCTCCCCATGATGCCTACTGGCAGCACACCTTGCGAACGTAGGTGTTGCCGAAGGTCGCGTAGGCGTCGTCGGGGATTGCACCACGGGCCTTCATCTCGCTGACCAAGGTGCTGGCCATTGGCTCGTCGTAGGTGTTGTCGAGTGTGATCGCGAACCACCCGTTGGTGGCAAGATACGCGGAGACTGGTATGGCCGATGTTCGGACGTAGGCCTCTGCCTCAGCGTAGTTGTCGAAGCTCTTGACTTGGATGTGGCGTCGTCCGAATGGGCCGCTGTCGTACTGATCGACGTGAACCCAGGTGTCGTGCATGTAACCGATCTGGTTCCCGGCCTGGACTCGGTACCAGCGGCCGCTGGCGCCAAGGATTGCCACCGGACTTCCATTCCTCAGCACCGCTACGTTAGGTGACTTTCCCCCCGGCAACGCCTTGAGGGGTGCAGAACCTCTAGGGTGTCCAATCCTGCCAGAATGAGCCTCTGGAATCATGAGCGATGGATTTGCAGGAGGTGGCGGTGTGGAGATCGCGGTCGATGGTGTGGGCTGAGGCGGCGGCATCGGGGACGGCTCCGCACTTGCAACTGTTGCTTGACCCGCGTCGGGGGTGAAAGTGACGACCTTGTACTTCGCCATCTCGCTCATGGAGAGGTAGCGGATATCGTTGCTGTCGTATTGCAGTGAGAGTTGGAGCAGCGCAGGGTCCACACCCATCTCGATCATGTAGGTAATAACGTCGGCGGTGACTTGCTGAACGGCGGAGACAGCCTCTTGGGCACTGAGCGGAATGTCGCCCTGAAAGGACGACTTGTGGACGCCTATGGACCCCGCCTCGGCAAAGCGTATCACTCCGCCGAGGAAGGCCAACGAGCAAGCGGACTCGCACTCAGAGGCTCTAAACTGCGCGGTCCCCAGGCCCAGCCGTCGAATGAGCCGGCCCAGGTCCATAGCCTTCTGAATGTTGCCGCCCGGGGAACGAAATGTAACTGCCGTGGAAGCGTTGGTTCGCACTAGGGCCTCAAAGACCGATAGGTCATCTTGAAAGGCAAAATCCCCCGACACCAAAATGTAGTGGAGCCCGCCGTCAGTCTGTCTGGCCTCGAACTGCAACCCAGCGCAAGCGGACGAAGCACCGAACAACGCCGACGCGAGGCACAGCACAATCAGAATTGAGAAAACGCGAAACATGGCCCCGAGCACTACCCCAGATCGAAGTCTAGCGTTGTCAGAGCGAAGTTGTCGAATCCTTGTTGCGAAAATAATGAATTTCAGCGCCGAGTCTGATTGTCAGAGGCGGAGCGATTCGAATGGGCGAGGCCAAGCAGCGAAAAACATTCTCCCAGCGGATCAGAGAAGACCAGCCGTTCTGCATTTTTTGTGGCGGCCAGACTTCGAGTGAGACCGTCGAGCATTACCCGCCGCGCAGCATCTTTGATGGCAAGCATCGTCCCCGTGGTCTGGAGTTTGGAGCGTGTAAGGCGTGTAATGAGGCATCGCGGGAGGCCGACCTCGTTGTAGCTATGTTGAGCCGCATGATGCCCGACACCAAGACTGAGGCTGGGCGGGCAGAGGTGCAGAGGCTGATCAATTCGGCGCTTCGCATACCGGGGCTCTCCAAGGAGGTGCGCCCTGAAAGGGACCAACTTGGCACCTTGATCCGCTATCGGGACATTGCGGACCAACTCCCCACTTGGAAATTCCTCAGGATCGACGGGCCCATCGTGGCGAGGTCCATGACGATATTCGGCTCGAAGTTAGGACTAGCTTTGCACCGGGCCACCACCGGGCGCATCCTCTCAACCTCCGGGGTCATCAGCATCCAGTGGTACTCCAACCTCCAGGCCTATCAAGACGCACTGCCGAAGGAGTTTCTTGCCATGTGCGGCCCCGGCAGGACCCTTCGCCAGGGCAACTTCGAGGTAGGGCAGCAGTTTCGGGTCGCCAATGTGGTTCCGGACAACAGTGGCTTAATGTCGGGACACTTCGCCGTCTTCAGGGAGTCGTTCGCCGTCTTGATGTTTGCCACCGAGGAGCCCGAGGAAGCGCATAAGGGTTGGTCAGTGTCGCCTGGGTTCCTGAAGCGCCCCCTCACGGTGGTCCCGGTGCAACAGACGCCGTAGCGGCTTCATCCCCGTCGTGGCCTCAATGCAATGCGAGAGCTCGGTATTTAAAGCACTCATATTGAGCACCTACTCCAAGTGACCGTCGGCAGAGCGGCGACCTTCAACCCCCTAGCGCAAGCTCTCTAGATCGCGGATGCGTTTGGCGCCGGCCGCTTCCAATTGCCTGGTCACGGCGCCGATAAGGGTTTCGGCGACCACGAACAGGGCGGCGGAGGAATCCCAGGCCGAAGGCACGGCGGTGCGCCCGGCGATCACATGGCGGGCGAAGCGGGCGATCGGCGAAAGCCACTGGTCGGTAAAGAGAATGATCTGCACGCCGCGGTGATGCGCCTTCTCGGCGAAGCGGACGAGACTTTCCTGGTAGCGGCGGATGTCGAAGATCACCAGAACGTCGCGCTTGCCCATGTCGATCAGGCGGTCGCGCCAGATGCTCTCCTGGCCGGCGAGGTGATAGACATCGGGCTGGATGATGGCGAGATGGGCGGCCATGTAGCGGGCCAGCGGATCGGTGAAGCGACCGCCGATGAGGAAGGTCTTGCCGCGCCGCTCGGCAAGCCGTGCGGCTATGTCGGCAAGCTGTTTGTCGGTGAGGTGCCGGAAGGTCTCGCGCATGTTGTCGAGCGTCGCCTCGAGCATCGGCGAGACGGCGCCACCGGCCGAGCTTGGATCGAGCGTGCGCGAAGCGGGCGACTGCAATTGCGCCGCCAACTCATCCTGCAGCGCCGACTGGAATTCAGGATAGTTCTGGAAGCCGAGCCTGGCGACGAAGCGCAAGATCGTCGGCGAGGACACGCCGGCCGCGGCCGAGAATTCGGCGACCGTCTTCAGCCCGGTCAAAGGATAGTTGGCAATCAGCGTCTGGGCCGCGCGGCGCTCGCCGGCCGGCATCGTCCCGATGCGGTCCGAGATCAGTTCGGCAATGCTGGAAATCATGTTTTCCCCCGCCTGTTGGCCGCCCGCCGCCGTTTTCCCGAATTCGCGTTTGACAAAGCCGGTCAAACTGTATGAAATCATTCACAGGGACGCAATGAGACAAAATACGTAACATACGATACAGCGCTCCCCCAGGGGACGGCAGCATGGAGAAAGCACGGCCTGTCAGCCTTGCACCGTCTGAAACCGTAAGGGTGACCAACCCTGGCGGCTCAAGCCCCTTCGTCATCACTTGCGACCACGCTTCCAACGTCCTTCCCGCCGAGTTTGGGACGCTCGGCCTCCCGGCCGCGGACCTTTCGCGCCATATCGCCTGGGACCCGGGCGCGCTTCCCGTCGCACGCCGCATGGCCGAAGCGCTCGATGCCACTTTGATCGAGACCCGCGTGTCGCGGCTCGTCATCGATTGCAACCGGCCGCTGGACGCGCCGGACCTCGTTCCGCCGGTCAGCGAGACGACAGCCATTCCCGGCAATTCGGGCCTGTCCGACAAGCAGCGCGCTACGCGGATCGACCTTGCCTGGCGCCCATTCCACGACACGATCGCCCGGATCATCGACGAGCGGCTGGCGCGCGGCCAGGAGACGCGGCTGGTGTCGGTGCACTCCTTCACGCCGATCTACAAGGGCAAGAGCCGGCCATGGCATATCGGCATCATCCATGACGAGGATCGCCGCTTGGCGGCGCCGCTGATATCGGCGCTGCAGCGGCTCTCCGGCGTCACTGTCGGCGTCAACGAACCCTATTCGCCGGCCGACCGCGTCTATTTCACGCTGGAACGGCACGCGCGTTCGCGCGGCCTCGCCTGCGCGATGATCGAAATCCGCAACGACGAAATCGCCGGCGATGCCGGGCAGCGGAAATGGGCGGATCTGCTCACAGGCATATTCTCGAATCTGGAGCCCGACGAGGCCAGGGGCTTCCGACCGCGCGCAATGGGAAAGTCAGTAGGAACGGCCAGCCAAGAACGATAGGGGAACTCCAACATGACAACAGATCACGCAGAGAAATCGGAGGACGTAAAAATCCTTCACAGCATGGGCTATGCCCAGGAATTGGCCCGCCGCATGAGCGGCTTCTCCAACTTCGCCATTTCCTTTTCGATCATTTGCATTCTAGCCGGCGGCATCACGTCGTTCCCGCTGGCGATGGGCACCGGCAGCGGTTTCGAGGCGACCATCGGCTGGGTTATAGGCGGTCTGTTCGCCCTTGTGGTCGCGGCTTCGCTCGGCCAGATCGGTTCGGCCTATCCTACCGCCGGCGGGCTTTACCATTGGTCGTCGATCTTGGGCGGGCGCGGCTGGGGCTGGGCAACGGCCTGGATCAACCTGCTCGGCCTGATCTTCGTCGTCGCTTCGGTGAATGTCGGCGTCTACCTGTTGTTTTCCGGGCTCGTTGCGGGACCGATCCTTGGCCTGGACACATCGACCTGGGGTTTCTGGCAGCAGACGACGGCGGTTGTCATCATCACCGTCACCCAAGGCCTGTTCAACCATCTCGGCATCAAGACGACGACGATGTTGACCGACTTTTCAGGATACCTCATCCTCGTTGTCGCGGTCGTGCTGACGCTGACCTTCCTGATCTGGGGCGCGCATGGCTTCGATCTTTCGCGGTTGACGACTTTCGTCAACACGACCGGCGATGCCGGCGGTGGCTATGTTCCGACGGCCCGCACGGCGCTGGTGGCCTTCCTGATCGGCCTTCTCTACCCACTTTATACGATCACCGGCTTTGACGCCTCGGCGCACACCGCCGAGGAGACGCACAATGCTCGCACCGCAGTGCCCAGGGGCATGATCCACGCAGTCCTGTGGTCTCTCGTCTTTGGCTTCGTCATGGCGGTCTCCTTCGTCCTCGCGAGCCCCGATCTCGTGGCTACCGCAAAGGACGGCGGCAATGCCTGGTTCAACCTGTTCAACAACCTGCCGGCGCCAACCTGGCTGAAGGATCTGCTCGGCATCTGCATCGTGCTGGCGAATTATCTGTGCGCGCTGGCCGGGCTCACTTCGACCTCGCGTATGATCTTCGCCTTCTCGCGTGACGGAGGCCTGCCGGGGTCGTCTTTGTGGAAGCAGGTTTCGCCGACCTGGCGCACGCCCGTCCCGGCCATCTGGCTTGGCGTCGTGCTGTCGATCGCGGCCACGCTCTATTCGCCGGCCTTCGCGGCGTTGGCAGCAGGCTGCGCTCTCTTCCTTTACGTGTCCTATGCCATGCCGGTGGCGGCAGGCCTGTTTGCGGAAGGCAAGACTTGGACAGAGTTCGGCCCGTTCCGTCTCGGCGTCTGGTCAAAGCCTTTCGCCATCGTCACCGTGCTCGGGGTCCTGGTGCTGATGTATGCCGGCATCCAACCGCCCTTCGACATCCTGATCAACTACGCCATCGGATTGATCATTCTGCTGGCCGTTCTGTGGTTCGGTATCGAATCGCGGCGCTTCAAGGGGCCGCCGATCGGTGCCGACATTGCTCGTCGCGCGGCGGAGATCGCGGCCGCGGAAAAAGCAGTCGGCCAGACAGCGGGCTAACGGCAAACGCAATATCGCCCGGTCGGCTCAGGTCGATCGGGCATCACGGTGCAGGACCGGCCAGCCAAGAACCATAGGGGAATTCCAACATGACGACACCGGGTTATACAGACGTCGACAAGGCGGAGGACGTGAAAGCCCTCCACAGCATGGGCTATGCCCAGGAACTGGAGCGGCGGCTCAGCCGCTTCTCGAATTTCGCGGTTTCGTTCTCGATCATCTGCATCCTGTCGGGCGGCATCAATTCGCTGGCCCAGGCCACGTCGGGCGCCGGCGGCATCGGCATCGGCATCGGCTGGCTGGTCGGCTGCTTCGTGTCGCTCACCTTCGCGGTTGCCATGTCGCAGATCAGCTCGGCCTATCCGACGGCCGGCGGCCTCTATCACTGGGGCTCGATCCTCGGCAATCGCGGCACCGGCTGGGTGACGGCCTGGCTCAACCTGCTCGGCCTGATCACCGTGCTGGGCGCCATCAATGTCGGCACCTGGACCTTCTTCATCGGCGCCTTCGGACCGGCGCTCGGCATCGAGGGCACGCTGACCAACCAGATGATCTTCCTGGTCGTCATCACCGGCGCCCAGGCGCTGATCAACCATCTCGGCATCAAGCTGACAGCGAAACTGACCGATTTCTCGGGCTATCTCATCTTCTTCGGCTCGATCCTGATCGCAGTGGTCTGCCTGCTTTCGGCCGAGACCTGGGATTTCAGCCGCCTCTTCACCTTCCATAACTACTCCGGCGACGCCGGCGGCGTTGTGTGGCCATCGGTTTCGAACGCCTGGGTGTTCGCGCTCGGCCTCCTGCTGCCGATCTACACGATCACCGGCTACGACGCCTCGGCGCATACGTCGGAAGAGACCATCAAGGCAGCCTCTTCGGTGCCGCGCGCGATGGTGATGTCGGTCGTCTGGTCGGCGCTGTTCGGCTACCTGTTCCTGGCCGCCTTCGTGCTGATGATCCCGAACATGGACGACGCCGCCAAGCAGGGCTGGAACGTGTTCTTCTGGGCTTTCGACCAGCGCGTCAGCCCCGGCCTCAAGGAGTTCGTCTACCTCGTCGTGTTCATCGCGCAGCTGCTGTGCGGTCTTGCCACCGTCACCTCGGCCTCGCGCATGATCTTCGCCTTCTCGCGTGACGGCGGCCTGCCGGGCTCGGCAGCGCTTGCCAAGGTCAGCCCGACCTATCGCACGCCGGTGGCGGCGATCTGGACGGCCTCGATCCTGTCGGTGCTGTTCGTGTGGGGTTCGACCCTGGTTTCGGTCGCCGGCACCTCGGCCTATACGATCGTTGTATCCTGCACGGTCATCTTCCTGTTTTTGTCCTTCATTGTGCCTATCGTGCTTGGCATGATGGCCTGGGGAACGCCGAAGTGGGACAAGATGGGCCCGTGGAACATGGGGCGCGCCGTCTTCATGCTGTTCGGCGTTCTCTCGATCCTGTCGATGATCCTGATCTTCGTCATCGGCATCCAGCCGCCGAACGACTGGGCGCTCTATATCACCGTCGGTTTCTTCATCCTGACGGCGATCGTCTGGTTCGCCTTCGAGCGCAACCGCTTCCAAGGTCCGCCGCTTGGCGACATCATCGCGGCGCGCCAGGCAGCGATCAAGGCGGCCGAACAGGCGGTCGGCGAGACCGGCCACTGATACTTCGCCTCATGGCCATGGCCGGCGCAACGCCGGCCATGGTTTTGTTTCCCCTCAATCGACAAGCGCTGGAGTGCCAAAGGAATGGCCGGGAATTTCTCGTTCGATCAGTTGAAGAAAGCGGTCTCGAACGGCGAGATCGACACGGTGCTGGCCTGCATCGTCGATATGCAGGGCCGGCTCTCGGGAAAACGCTTCCTGGCCCAGTATTTCGTGGATTCCGCGCATGGCGAGACGCATGGCTGCAACTATCTCTTGGCCTGCGACATCGATATGGAACCGGTGCCGGGCTACAAGGCGGCGAGCTGGTCGAAGGGCTATGGCGACTTCGTCATGAAGCCGGACCTGTCGACGCTGCGGCGCATTCCGTGGCTGGAGAAGACGGCGCTGGTCATCTGCGACGTGCTCGACCATCACGACCATGAGGATTTGGCACACTCGCCGCGCGCCATCCTGAAGAAGCAGGTCAAGCGTCTGCAGGAGCGCGGCTATATCGGCTATTTCGCATCCGAGCTCGAATTCTATCTGTTCAGCGAGACCTACGAGTCCGCCCGCAAGAAGCACTGGCAGGGGCTCGATAGCGCTTCGCCCTATATCGGCGACTACCAGATCGGCATCACCAGCAAGGAAGAAGGCGTCATGCGCCGGCTGCGCAACGAGATGGAAGCCGCCGGCATCCCGATCGAAAATTCCAAGGGCGAGTGGGGCCCTGGGCAGGAAGAGATCAACGTGCGCTATGCCGAAGCGCTCGACATGGCCGACCGCCACGTCATCCTGAAGAATGGCGCCAAGGAGATCGCCGATTCCGAGGGCAAGGCCATCTCCTTCATGGCCAAGTACAATTACGGGCTCGCCGGCAATTCCAGCCACATCCACAATTCGTTGTGGAGCGCGGACGGCAAGACGCCGCTGTTCTTCGACAAGAAGGCCGATTGGACGCTGTCGAGCCTCGGCCAGCAATGGGCGGCCGGGCAGCTCAAATACGCCAAGGAATTCACCTGGTTCCTGGCGCCCTACATCAATTCCTACAAGCGCTTCCAGGCCGGCACCTTCGCGCCGACCAAGATCATGTGGAGCGAGGACAACCGCACCGCCGGCTTCCGGCTCTGCGGCGAGGGCACCAAGGGCATCCGCATGGAATGCCGCATAGGCGGCGCCGATCTCAATCCGTATCTCGCCTTCGCCGCCCTGATCGCGTCCGGCCTTGCCGGCATCGATGAGAAGCTGGAGCTGCAGAAGCCTTTCGTCGGCGACGCCTACCAGGCCTCGCGCCTGCCCGAGATTCCGAAGACGTTGCGCGACGCCACCGAGACGCTGGCCAAGTCGAAGATGCTGAAGCAGGCCTTCGGCGACGACGTGATCGAGCACTATGTGCACACCGCCCGCTGGGAGCAGTTCGAATACGACCGCCGCATCACGGATTGGGAGCTGCACCGGGGCTTCGAGCGGTACTAGGTGGCCGGGTTAGCGTCGGCGCTGCCCCTCACCCTTACCCTCTCCGTGAAGAACGGGGAGAGGGGTCGCCAGCGCGGGAGCTTCCCCCGTGACTATACGGGGAGAAGGTGCCGGCAGGCGGATGAGGGGCGGCGCCAAGCCAAGTGATTTCGATTGTTGTAAAACTGCGAGGAAGAAATGACCGAAACGGTCAAACTCAAATCCCCCATCGACGGCTCGATCTATGCCGAACGTCCCGTCGCCAGCGACCAGGCGATCAACGCCGCGGTCGAGCGCGCCAGGGCCGCGCAGGAGAAGTGGGCTGAGACGCCGGTCGTCGAGCGCGGCAAATACATGCTGGCGATGCTGGAGGCGCTGGTCGCCATGAGCGACGAGATCGTGCCCGAGATCGCCTGGCAGATGGGCCGGCCGGTGCGCTATGGCGGCGAGTTCGGCGGCGTCAAGGAACGCACCAACTACATGGTCGAGATCGCCGAAGCCGCGCTGAAGCCGGTGCTTGCCTCCAATACGAAGGACGGCTTCCGCCGCTATGTGAAGAAGGTGCCGCTCGGCGTCGTGCTGGTGATCGCGCCGTGGAACTATCCCTATCTCACAGCGGTCAACACCATCGTGCCGGCGCTGATGGCGGGCAGCGCCGTCATCCTCAAGCATGCCGCGCAGACGCTGCTGGTCGGCGAACGCTTCAGCCAAGCCTTCGACAAGGCCGGCCTGCCGAAGGGACTGTTCCAGAACCTGGTCATGAACCACGCCCAGACCGAGAAGCTGCTCGGCTCGGGCAAGATCGACCATGTCAATTTCACCGGCTCCGTCGGCGGCGGCCGCGCCATCGAGAAGGCGGCCGCCGGCACTTTCATGACGCTCGGCCTCGAACTCGGCGGCAAGGACCCGGCCTATGTGCTGCCCGACGCCAAGATTGACCATGCTGTCGCCAATCTGGTCGACGGCGCCTTCTACAATTCAGGCCAGTGCTGCTGCGGCATCGAGCGCGTCTATGTGCATGAGAAGGTCTATGACGAGTTCGTCGAGGGTTTCGTCGCCGAGACCAGGAATTATGTCGTCGGCAATCCGCTGGACCAGGCGACCACGATGGGTCCGATGGCGCAGGCGCGCTTCGCCGACCTGATCCGCGAACAGAAGGCAGAAGCGCTGCGCAAGGGCGCCAAGGCGCATATCAACATGAAGGTCGAGAACGACAAGCCGGGCTCGCCCTATCTGGCGCCGGAAGTGCTGACCGAAGTCGATCACCAGATGAGCGTCATGCGCGAGGAGAGCTTCGGGCCGATCGTCGGCATCATGAAGGTGCGCAACGACGAGGAGGCGATCGCCCTGATGAACGACAGCCCCTATGGGCTGACCGCCTCGATCTGGACGCGCGACACGGAGCGCGCAATTGCCATCGGCGACCGCGTCGAAACCGGCACGGTGTTCATGAACCGCTGCGACTATCTCGACCCGGCGCTGGTCTGGACCGGCGTCAAGGACACCGGCAAGGGCGCCGCGCTCTCGGCCATCGGCTACGACAATTTGACGAGGCCGAAATCCTATCACCTGCGTGAAGCGATCTGACTTTTTGAAAGACAAGACATGTCCAAGCTCATCTCCAAATGGAACTATCCCACCACCGTTCGCTTCGGCGCCGGCCGCATCAAGGAACTGCCGGACGTACTGGCTGCGGCGGGTATCAAGCGCCCGCTCTTCGTCACCGACCCGGGTCTGGCAAAGCTTCCGGTTGTCGCCTCGACGCTGAAAATCCTCGACGACGCCAAGGTTCCCTATGGCGTGTTTTCGGAGGTGAAGCCGAACCCGGTCGAGTCCAACCTGACCGCCGGCATCGCCGTGTTCAAGAAGGGCAAGCATGACGGCGTGATCGCCTTCGGCGGCGGCTCGGCGCTCGACCTCGGCAAGCTGATCGCCTTCCAGGCCGGGCAGACCCGGCCGGTATGGGATTTCGAGGACGTCGGCGACTGGTGGACCAGGGCCAACTCGGACGCGATCGCGCCGATCATCGCCGTGCCGACCACGGCGGGAACCGGCTCCGAGGTCGGCCGCGCCGGCGTCATCACCAATGAGGCGACCCACACCAAGAAGGTCATCTTCCATCCGAAGCTTCTGCCGGCGATCGTCATTGCCGATCCGGAGCTGTCGGTCGGCATGCCGGCCTTCATCACCGCCGGCACGGGCATGGACGCGCTGGCCCATTGCCTGGAGGCCTATTGCGCGCCGGGCTATCACCCGATGGCTGACGGCATCGCGGTGGAAGGCATCCGGCTGGTGTTCGAGAATCTGCCCAAGGCCTTCGCCAACGGCAAGGATCTGGTCGCCCGCGCCCACATGATGAGTGCCGCCGCCATGGGCGCCGCCGCCTTCCAGAAGGGGCTCGGCGCCATCCATTCGCTGTCGCATCCGATCGGCGCGCTCTACGACACCCATCACGGCATGACCAATGCCGTGTTCATGCCCTATGTGCTCGCCTTCAACAGGGAGAGCATCGAGGAGCGCATCGCCCGGCTCGCCGCCTATTGCGGCATCAAGGGCGGCTTCGACGGCTTCGCCAAGGCGATCATCAAATTGCGCAAGGAATTGAAGGTGCCGCACGCGCTGCCGGGCCTGATCAAGGGCCTCGACATGGACAAGAAGCGCAAGGCACTGATCGCCGACATGGCGGTGGTCGATCCGACCGCCGGCGGCAATCCGGTCAAGCTCACCAAGAAAGCGGCGCTGACGCTGCTCGAAAATGCGATCGCCGGCTCCGTCTGAGAGCCGGCTTTCAATGCCGAAGAGTTGAATGAAGGGGCGTTCCAGAGCGGAGGGGGAGGGCAAAAGGCAAGGCGACTAACCATTAGCCGGAAAATTAAGCGCGGGCTAATTGCTACAGTCCGTTAAAAAGAGTTAACTTTTTTGGCCGCGGGGCTCGGGTTTCAAAAAGTCTTCATCTGGCTGTCACACGAAAACGATACCCGCATCGCAGGCGCTTAAACGCGCCAGTTCAACGGAGAGAACACATGTTCAAGTTCACGGGGAAAGTGCTTTCCCTCTCGGCCGCGGCGCTCCTTGCGTCGACGGTGATTTCGTCCGCGGATTCGCTGGACGATCTCGTCAAGGCCGCGAAGGCTGAAGGCCAGCTCACCACCATCGCGCTTCCGCATGACTGGTGTGGCTACGGGGCAGTGATCGACGCTTTCAAGGCTAAGTATCCGGAAATCAAGATCAACGAACTCAACCCGGACGCCGGCTCGGGCGACGAGGTCGAGGCGATCAAGGCCAATAAGGACAACAAGGGCCCGCAAGCGCCCGACGTCATCGACGTCGGTCTGTCGTTCGGCCCGACCGCCAAGGCCGACGGCCTGCTGATGCCTTACAAGGTGTCGACCTGGGACTCGATTCCGGACAGCGCCAAGGATGCCGATGGCGCCTGGTACGGCGACTATTACGGCGTGCTGTCGTTCATGGTGAACAAGGACCTGGTCAAGGAATCGCCGGCCGACTGGGCCGACCTGCTGAAGCCGGAATTCGCCAATTCGGTCGCGCTCGCCGGTGATCCGCGCGCTTCGAACCAGGCCATCCAGGCGGTCTATGCCTCCGGTCTGTCGTCGGGCGCCGCCGCTGGTGAAGCCGCCGGCACCGCTGGTCTCGACTTCTTCAAGAAGCTCAATGCCGCCGGCAACTTCGTTCCGGTCGTCGGCAAGCCGGCGACGCTGGCCCAGGGCCAGACGCCGATCCTGATCAACTGGGACTACAACGCGCTTGCCGGCCGCGACACGCTGAAGGGCAACCCGCCCGTCGACGTGATCGTGCCGAAGACCGGCGTTGTCGCCGGTGTCTATGTGCAGGCGATCAGCGCTTACGCGCCGCATCCGAATGCCGCGAAGCTGTGGATGGAATACCTCTATTCCGACGAAGGCCAGATCGGCTGGCTGAAGGGCTACTGTCACCCGATCCGTTTCAACGATCTCGCCAAGAACGGCAAGATCCCGGCGGACGTGCTGGCCAAGCTGCCGCCGGCTGAGTCCTACGCCTCGGCGGCTTTCCCGACGCTCGACGAGCAGGGCAAGGCCAAGGAAGCCATCAGCAAGAACTGGGACGCCACTGTCGGCGCCAACGTCAAGTAAGACTTGAAGTGCACCGGGCGGCCACTTGGCCGCCCGGCTTTCCCTCGAAGACGGTGCCGGGCGCATGACCGATCTATCGCTTTCAAATCAGTCAGTTGCCACCAAGCCCGTGCCGCCGAACGCGGCGACCGCTTTTCGCCTGCCGACGCAATGGATCGGTGTGGCGCCATTCTTCGTCTTCACCCTGATGTTCCTGATCATGCCGACGCTTTATCTCGTCATCGGCGCGTTTCAGACCGGGGAAGGCGGGTTCACGCTCGACAACATCCTGCAATTGGTGAGCGATCCTTCAATCAGCAATTCCTATTGGGTTTCGATCAAGATCAGCTTCTGGTCGGCCATCGTCGGCGCATTTGCCGGACTGGCGATCGCCGTGGCCATCGTGCGCGGCGGCCTGCCCAGCTGGGTTCGCTCCGCGACGCTGACCTTCTCGGGCGTCGCCTCGAATTTTGCCGGCTTGCCGCTTGCCTTCGCGTTCATCGCCACGCTTGGCCGCGTCGGCATCGTGACGGTGCTGCTGCGCGACATATTCAATCTCAACATCTATGCGATGGGGTTCAATTTCCTGACCACGTGGGGCCTGATCGTGGTCTATCTCTTCTTCCAGATCCCGCTGATGGTGGTCATCATCGTGCCGGCGATCGACGGTTTGAAGAAGGAATGGAACGAGGCCGCCGCCACGCTTGGCGCCACCCAGTGGCAGTACTGGCGCATGGTGGTGATACCGGTGCTGTTTCCGAGCTTCCTCGGCACCGTCATCCTTCTGTTCGCCAACGCCTTCGGCGCCATCGCAACGGCCTATGCGTTCGCCGGCCCGCAGCTCAACATCGTTCCCATCAAGCTCTATTCGCAGATCAACGGCGATGTGCTGCACAACCCGCAGCTCGGCTACGCGATCGCCTTCGGCATGATCGTCATCACCGGACTGGCGAATGTCTTCTACATCTGGTTCCGGACCCGTTCCGAGAGGTGGCTGAAATGAAGTCGGGCAAATTCTGGGCCTGGGTCGTCTTCGGAATCGGCACGGCCTATTTCTTCATCCCGCTGCTGGCGACGTTCGAGTTTTCGCTGCGCATGCGGCGCGGCGTCCATTCCTTCGACGCCTATCAAGTCGTGCTCGGCGATCCGCGCTTCCAGGCGACGTTCCTGTATTCGGTGGTCGCCGCGATCTTCACCATCATTCTCGGCGTGCTGATCGTGGTGCCGGCCGCCTATTGGATCCGTCTCCGTTTGCCTCAAATCAGACCGATCGTCGAATTCATCACGCTGCTGCCGCTGGTCATTCCGGCGATCGTCATCGTGTTCGGCTATATCCGCATGTACGGCTCGAATTCGCCGCTGCCGTTCCTGGCCAGCGATCTCGGCGCCAGCGCCTTGCTGGTGATCGGCTATGCGACGCTGGCGTTGCCCTATATGTACCGCGCCGTCGACACCGGTCTTCGTACCATCGATGTCAGAACGCTGACGGAAGCCGCCCAAATCCTCGGCGCCGGTTGGGCCACGATCATCACCCGGGTCATTCTTCCCAATGTACTGATCGCCGTTCTGTCGGGCGCCTTCCTGACCTTCGCCATCGTCATCGGCGAGTTCACGATAGCCAGCCTGCTGAACCGTCCGGCCTTCGGCCCCTATCTGCAGAACATCGGCGCCAACCGCGCCTACGAGCCGGCGGCACTTGCCATCATCGCCTTCGCCATTACCTGGGGCTGCATGTCGCTGATCCAAATCCTGTCCCGTTTCGCGCCGAAATCGGCGAACCGCCCGAATTGACCTGAGAGAAAAGCCATGGCCGAGCCATTCCTGTCTATCCAGCATGTGCGAAAGTCCTACGGCGCCAACACCGTGGTGCAGGATTTCAGCCTCGACGTCGAGCCCGGCGAGTTCGTCTCCTTCCTGGGGCCATCCGGCTGCGGCAAGACCACTGTGCTGCGCATGGTCGCCGGGTTCGAGGAGCCCTCGGCCGGCAAGATCGTCGTCGCCGGCAAGGACATCACCAGGCTGAAGCCCAATCAGCGCAATGTCGGCATGGTGTTCCAGGCCTACGCGCTGTTCCCGAACCTGACGGTGGCGCAAAACATCGCCTTCGGTCTGAAGGTGGCCGGCATGTCGAAGCCTGACGCGGACAAGCGCGTTGCAGAGATGCTCGACATGATCAAGCTGCCGCAGATGGCCGATCGCTATCCCTATCAGCTGTCCGGCGGCCAGCAGCAGCGCATCGCGCTCGCGCGGGCAATTGCTCCGAAACCCAAACTGCTTTTGCTCGACGAGCCGCTGTCGGCGCTCGACGCCAAGGTGCGCGTGTCGCTGCGCGAGGAAATCCGCTCGATCCAGAAGAAGCTCGACATCACCACCATCTTCGTCACCCATGACCAGGAAGAGGCGCTGTCGATCTCGGACCGCATCGCGGTGATGTATGGCGGCAAGGCCGAACAGGTCGGCACGCCATTCGAGATCTACAACCGGCCGGCGACCAAGTTCGTCGCCAATTTCGTCGGCACGCTCAACGTGCTCGAAGGCAAGGTCACCGACGCTTCAACGGGCAAGGTGCAGGTCAACGCCCAGGAAGTCTCGCTCAAGGGCAAGCTCAATGGCTCGAAGTCCGGCGATACGCTGTCGCTGGCGCTGCGGCCGGAAGCGATTTCGCTGGCGCGCCAGCCCGGGCACGATACCAGCCTTTCGGGCGAGATCGCCGAAGTGCATTTCCTCGGCTCGGTCATCCGGGTGCGCGTCGGCATCGGCGGCAACACGGTGTCGCTCGACACCTTCAACAACTCGACGACACCGCCGCCGATCGTTGGCGACAAGGCGGATATTTCGTTCTCGTCGGGCGATATGCTGGTCCTGCACTGACGGCCTGGCCGTCTTGACGCCGATAAGGCAGGCGAAGCCTTTGCGCCGGCCGAGGGGTAATCCATCGATCGGCCGGGGACGCGGCCTGCCGGGCACACAAGCCTTGTCGGATAAATCAACAGTATCCTGCTTCAGGGTACTGCCAAGCTTCGTGCTTCGCCGTTACGATAAGCCATGGCGCTGTTCGAACTTACTCTGATCCTGCTTCTCATCGCCGTCGCGCTGACGGCGGTATCGCGATGGCTGGAGGTACCTTACCCGTCGCTGCTGGCGCTTGCCGGGGTCGGGCTTGCCTTCGTGCCGGGCGCGCCGGTGATCGAGATCGATCCGGAACTGGCGCTTGCACTGTTCATCGCGCCGGTGCTTCTCGATGCCGCCTATGACACCTCGCTGCGCGACCTGAAGCGCTATCGCCTGTCGCTGGTGCTTTTGGCGCTCGGCGCCGTCGTCTTCACCACCGTGGTGGTTGCCTTCGTCGGCTGGAAAATGGCTGGGCTGCCGATCGCGGCGGCGATCGCGCTCGGCGCCATCGTCGCGCCACCGGACGCTGTGGCGGCAAGCGCGGTGCTCAATCAGTTCAAGGTCCCGCACCGCCTCACCGCTATCCTGCAGGGCGAGAGCCTGCTCAACGATGCCACGGCGCTGCTGATCTACCGGATATCGGTCGCGTCAGCGGTCGGCACGCTCATGCTGAAAGACGCAGTGCCCGTCATCCTGCTTGCAACGGTCGGGAGCGTTATCGCCGGCTATCTGTTCGGCCGCTTCTCGCTGCTCACGCTGACACGCATCGAGGATGCGGCAAGCAGCACCGTGGTGCAGTTCGCCGGAACCTTCGCGGTCTGGATCATTGCCGACAGACTCGGCCTTTCCGCCATCATCACCATCGTCGTTTATGCCATCACCATCGCGCGCACCGCGCCACGCCGCATGTCGGCCCGACGCCGCGTCAGCACCTATTCGGTCTGGGAATCGGCCGTGTTCGTGCTCAATGTGCTGGCTTTCGTGCTGATGGGCTTGCAGGCCCGTTCGATTGTCGGCCGGCTTTCCGGCGACGGGCAAGGCGAAGCCTTTCTCTTCGCCGCAACGGTGCTTGCGGTCGTCATCGTGGCGCGTCTCGTCTGGGTGGCGGGCTATGTCGCGGTCATACGCTGGTTTGCCCGCTATGACAGCGAGGAAGAAAGGCGCGATGCACCGACATTTCGCGGCGCCGTGCTTGTGGGTTGGTGCGGCATGCGCGGGCTGGTGACGCTGGTAGTGGCAATTGCCTTGCCGGCCGACTTCCCCGGTCGCGATCCGATCGTGCTGGCCGCCTTCGCGGTCGTCCTCGGAACGCTCGTGCTGCAGGGCATGAGCCTCAAGCCGCTGCTGCGCCGGCTCAACTTCGAGCGGGATACCTCGATCGACCGCGAGGTGGCCGAGGCGCGGGTGGCGATCATGCAGGCCGCGCTCGATGTGCTGAGCCGCAAGACGTCGGCCGCTGCCGCCGTCGTGCGCGAGCAGTACGAGGCGCAGCGGCGGGTTGCCGAAAATCCCGAGGACGCACAAGCCGCGACGGAATACGACCGGTTGCGTCTTTACGCCATCAAGCGGCAGCGCGACAGGTTGGAGGAACTGCGCAGCAATGGCACGATCGGCGACGAGGCCTATCACCGGCTGGAAGAGGAGATCGACTGGTCGGAACTGGCGGCGTCGCCCGCCGGAAGCTTCCAGCCACTGACGACCTATTAGGCGCAGCGGTTCGCTGGTCTCCGTTGGACTATTCCGCTTGGCCTCGCGGCCCATTGCAACGCAAGAGGCGGGGCGATAGAGCGGTTCACCGAAGACGGCGAACCACTCTATCCCTTTGTTTTGACGCAATTCCGAACGGAAAACCGCTCACACTTTTCCTGGAATTGCGCTACTGCGATCACGAGAAGTGAGCCGGTTAATCAATGAAGCTGATCAGCTACAACATCCAGTACGGCTATGGCAGCGACGGGCGCTACGATCTCAGCCGCTGCGCCAGGCTGGTGAACGGCGCCGACATCATCGCGCTGCAGGAGGTCGAGCGGCACTGGCAGCGCAGCAATGAGGACGACCAGCCCGAGATCCTGTCCAGCCTGCTGCCCGACTATTACTGGGCTTACGGCCCGGCCTTCGATATGGACGCCAGCGAGAGACGCGACGGCCGCGTCGTCAACCGCAGGCGGCAGTTCGGCACGATGGTGCTGTCGAAGCTGCCGATCGTCTGGTCGCGGCTGCACACGCTGCCGCTACGGCGCACGCTGAGGCCGCTCAACACCCGCAACGCGGCGCTGGAATGCATGATCCGCACGCCGGCGGGACCGGTGCGGGTGCTTTCCTTGCATCTGGCGCATATCGCGGCGGAGGAGCGGCTGGAGCAGATCGATTATCTTAATGCCGAGCATCGCCGCGCGCCGTCCGACGGCGGCCCTTGGAGCGGCGTCGACGACGAGCCGCGGCGCAACTGGACGAACGGCCAGACGGAACCGGAAAATCCGTTGGCGGCGATCTGGCTGGGCGACTTCAACATGGAGCCGGGCAGCGCCGAATACCGGCGTATTGTCGGTAGCACGCCCTACCATCGAGGCGCCGCTTACATCGACGGATTCGTCGATGCCGTAGCGGTCGCCGGCGAGTCCGGGCCGGACTTCCATACGCACGAAAAGATCATCGATGGCAGGCTGGCGAAACGACGGCTCGACCATTGTTTCGTCGGCGGCGGGTTGGCCGATCGCGTGCGTTCGGTAACCGCCGATATCGGCGAGGTGGCTTCCGACCATTTTCCGCTCAGGGTCGATATCGATCTGGAAACGCCTTTCGGCTCGACAAGGTCGATGAAACCGACATGACGCTGTTCGTCTTCCTGGCGGTGCTCTCGGCGGCGGCCATGCACGCGATCTGGAACGCGCTGGTCAAGGTGCATCTCGACCGCTTCCTGTCGATCACGCTGATGACGCTCGGCATGGGATTTGCGGCGCTGTTCGCACTGCCTTTCGTCGAGTTTCCGAGGGCCGAAGTGTGGCCCTACATCATCGCCTCGGTGATCTTCCACATGGGCTATCGCACCTTTCTGGTCGGCGCCTACAAGGCGGGCGATTTCGCCCAGACCTATCCGCTGGCGCGCGGCACCGCGCCGCTGCTCTCGGCGCTCGGCGGCATCGTCATGGTCGGCGAGGTCCCGGCGCCGTTCGCCATCGTCGGCATCGTGCTTCTGTCGGTAGGCACGCTGGTCATGTCGTTCCGGGGCGGGGCGCATCTGGAGAAGCTCAATTTGCGCGCGGTCGGCTTCGCGCTCGGCACATCGATCTTTATCGCCAGCTACACGCTCTCCGACGGCAGCGGCGCGCGGCTCGCGGCAACCGCGCAAAGCTATGCGGCCTGGCTGTTCGTCTGCGATGCGGCGTGGGCGCTCGTGCTGTGCATCGCCGTCCGTGGACCGCAGTCGCTTCCGGTGCTGGCACGCGACTGGAAAGCCGGCCTGTTCACCGGCGTGCTCAGCGGCGCGGCCTACTGGATCGTGATGTGGGCAATGACCAAGGCGCCGATCGCCTCGGTCGCGTCGCTGCGCGAGACCTCGATCCTGTTCGCCATGCTGATCTCGGTGCTGGCGCTGGGTGAAAAGATGACGGCCTGGCGCGCAGCCGCGGCGCTCGGCATCGTTGCCGGAGTCGCGGCGCTCAGGCTCGGATAGAGGGCGCCGTCTCGCGGAAACGGCGCCCTCTATCTCTTCGTTTTTAGCAATTGCGGACGGGCTGCGGCGAAGTCGCCGAGCCTGACCGTTTCACACTTTTTCCGGAATTGCTCCAACCTCATGGTCCAACACGGTCATCACCTGGCCGCGCTTCTCAGGGCTGAAGCGGATGACGATGATGATGCAGACCGCGACCACACCGGCGAAGAGCGCCAGCGCGTAGCCATAGCTGCTGCCGGGCGCCTCGGCGATGCCCGCCTGGTACGGGCCGCCATAGGATGCCGCCAGATTGCCGGCCTGGTAGATGAAGCCGGGCAAGGTCGCGCGCATGGCGCCTGGCGAGAGCTCGTTGAGATGCACCGGGATGACTCCCCAGGCGCCCTGAACCGCCACCTGCATGACGAAGGCGCCGACGGCCAGCATGAAGGGTGTCGTCGAATAGGCCCATAGAGGCAGTGCCGGCAACGCGATCAGGCAAGCGAGCGTAATGGCATTGACGCGGCCGATCTTCTCGGACAGCGCGCCGAAGGCCAGTCCGCCGACGATGGCGCCGATGTTGGCGACGATGGTGATCCAACTCACCGTATGCGGGTCGAAGCCATGCTGCTTCTTGAGGAAGGTCGGATAGAGATCCTGCGTGCCGTGGCTGAAGAAGTTGAAGAACATCATCAGCACCACGGCATAGAGCGCGATCCCCCAGTGCTTCCGCAGCGTTTCGAGCAATCCTGGCTTCACGCGCTGGCGGGCTTCGACGAAGGCTGGCGATTCCGGCACATGCGAGCGGATGAAGAGCACGATCAGCGCCGGTATGAAGCTCAGGAGGAACATGGCGCGCCAGCCGAAGGTGAAGTCGCCGATCTTCTGCCCGTAGAGCAGCCCGTAGACCACCGCGGCCAGCAGGTAGCCCGCCGGATAACCGCATTGCAGGATGCCCGAGACCATGCCGCGCGCGCTTGGCGGAATGGACTCCATGGCAAGCGAGCTGCCGAGGCCCCATTCGCCGCCCATGGCGATGCCGAACAGGGCGCGCAGCGCCAGGAATATGCCGAGATTGGGCGAGAAGGCGGCTAAAGCGCCGATCACCGAATAGCTGACGATGTTGAGCATCAGAATGGGCTTGCGACCATATCTGTCGGCAAGCATGCCGAAGAAGAACGCGCCGATGAAACGCGTCGCCAAGGTCAGGAACAGCGCTTTGGAGACCGCCGGCACGTCGGTCTGGAATTCCGTTGCAATATCGGTGAGCAGGAAAGTCAGAAGGAAGAAATCAAAAGCGTCGAGCGTCCAGCCGAGGAACGACGCGAGTACGGTTTTCTTCTGCTCGGTGGTGAGGTTCAAGGCGGTCCTCCTTTTGCATCCCCCAAAAGCAACGATATGTTCCAGGGCGGGTAAAAGAGAACCGGACAGCTGCCGGTTTTAAGCCGGCGAGCGGTCACATTTGCGTCACCTCGAGATCGATGACCATCAGCCCCTCGGTGCCGCCTTCGAGGGCGGCGACCAGACGGGCGCCGGCGCGCTGATGCGCTTCGTGCACCAGATAGGCGTCGCGCGCGGCGGCATTTTTAAAGTCGATGGTGAAGCCGTGGCTGAAGCCGCGCGCGAACGGCTCCGGGCTGACATTGGCGCTGAACTCCACCTTGCCCATGCCGTCGATGACGGCGCGCAGCGCTTCGAGATCGGCGTGGATCGCCGCCCGCTCGGTTTCAGGAACGTCATCGCGAAAGCGGACAAAGACGCAGTGACGGATCATTATCGGTGCCTCACGCCGCCTGGTTGCCCTTGAACACGGCCGGCGGCAGCGGCTCGCGGCCGAGAATGAGGTCGGCACCTTTTTCACCGACCATGATCGTCGGCGCATTGGTGTTGGAGGACGGCACGCGCGGCATCACCGATGCATCGCAGATCCGGAGACCTTCGATGCCGCGCAGCCTCAAGTCCGGCGTCACCACGGCCATCGCATCATGGCCCATGCGGCAGGTGCCGACGGGGTGATGATCGGTCTTGGAGGTGCGGCAGGCATAGTCGGTGAGGTCGGCATCGCTCTCTAGGTTTGGCCCGGGCAGCACCTCGCGAAATACGTAGGGGGCAAGCGCCTTCTGCCGCATGATCTCGCGCGCCAATCTAAGGCCCTTGATCGACATGTCGCGATCATAGGGATCGGACCAGTAGTTCGGATCGATGAGCGGATGATCGGCCGGGTCGGCGCTCTTCAGCCGCACCGTGCCGCGCGAGCGCGGACGCAGGAAGGCCGAGTTCAGCGTCACGCCAGGATTCTTCAGTTTTTCCACGCCGGCCTCGATGCCGGAGCCGAGGCCCAAATGGAACTGGATGTCGGGGGAGGCGGCCGTCGGGTCGGCGTACCAGAAGCCGCCGGTCTCGAACAGGCTCGAGGCGACCGGCCCCTTCTTGAGCAGCAGGTACTGCAGACCGGCCCATAGGGTGCGGTGCAGCTTGGCGTAATTGTCGTAGGTGTGGTCGCCGGTGCATTCGGCGATCACGAACAGGTCGAGATGGTCCTGCATGTTGGAGCCGACGCCGGGCAGGTCGTGAACGGGCCTGACGCCGACCGATTTCAAATGGTCGGCCGGGCCGATGCCCGACTGCATCAGGAGCTTGGGCGAGCCGATGGCGCCGGAGGAAACGATCACCTCGCGTTCGGCGCGCAGGATCGTCTTTTCGCCGCCAGGTCTGTCGACCACCTCGACACCGATGGCGCGGCCCTTCTCGACAACGACACGGGTGACCAGCACATCGGTCCTGACCGTCAGGTTCTTGCGGGCGCCGATCGGCTTCAGATAGGCGACGGAGGCGGATGACCGCCGCGCATTCTTTTGGGTCAGCTGATAGTAGCCGACGCCTTCCTGGGCAGCGCCGTTGAAGTCGGGATTGAAGGGGATGCCCATCTCCTGGCCGGCGCGAAAATAGGCCTCGCAGATCGGCAGCGGCGAGATTGGGTTCGAAACGCCGAGCGGGCCCTGGTCGCCATGGAAATCGTTGGCGAAGCGCTGGTTGTTCTCGGCGCGCTTGAAATAGGGCAGCACGTCGCGATAGCCCCAGCCGGCGAGGCCTTCCTCCTTCTCCCAGGCGTCGTAGTCGCGGGCATTGCCGCGCGTGTAGATCTGGGCGTTGATCGACGAGCCGCCGCCGACCACCTTGGCCTGTGTGTACCAGAAGACGCGGTCCTTCATGTGCTTCTGCGGCACGGTCGACCAGCCCCAGGAGGCGATGCCCTTGGTCATCTTGGCGAAGCCCGCCGGCATGTGGATATAGGGATGCCAGTCCTTGCCGCCGGCTTCGAGCAGCAGGACGGAATTCGACGGATCCTCGCTCAGCCGGTTGGCGAGAACGCAGCCGGCCGGACCAGCGCCAACAATGATGTAATCAGCCATTGTTCCTCACAAGCGTGGCACGGAGAGCGCGCCGTCGACATCGATGATCGATCCGGTCGAAAAGCCGAACTTTCCGGAGGCAAGCGCGGCCACGACGGCCCCGATATCGGCGGCTTCGCCCCAGCGTTTTGCCGGCACCAGGCCGTCCTCGATCAACGCGTCATATTTGGCGGAAACGCCCGCCGTCATATCGGTGCGGATGATGCCCGGCCGTACCTCGAACACGCCGATATTTTCGGATGCGAGCCGCAGCGCCAAGTTCTTCACCCACATGGATAGGCCGGCTTTCGAGACGCAGTAGTCGGCGCGCTCCGGCGAGGCCATGGCGGCGCTCACCGAAGTGATGGTGATGATCGATCGGACCGCATCCGAATGGGCTGCCAGCATGGCCTTGGCGACGGCCTGGCTGAGGAAGGCCGTGCCACGCAGATTGATGCCTAATGCGCGGTCGAAATTCTCCGGCTTCAGGTCCAGCAAGTCGCCGCGCATGACGGCTCCGATGCCGGCATTGTTGACCAGGCAGCCGATGTGGCCGAAGGCTTTGGTCGCAGCATCAACGAGTGCAGCATGGCCTGCGAGATCAGCGATGTCGCAGCGATGGTAGGCAAACTTCGCGCCGCGCTTGGTGATGTTGGAGGCCAGATTGACATCGGGCTTCTCGGCAAGGTCGGCGATCAGAATGTCGAAGCCGGCGTCGGCCAATGCCTCGGCACAAGCGAGCCCAATTCCACGCGCGCCGCCGGTGATAATGGCCGCCGGGCGGGTCATTGGAGACTAGCCTTGCGAATGTCAGCGCTGCCCCTCATCGCCCTGCCGGGCACTTCTCCCCGTATAGTGACGGGGAGAAGGATGCTGTCGCCGGCGCTTTCGCCAATCGCCAGCGCTGCAGAATGAGTGCCGGCGTTGCGGCCAGCCCTCTTCTCCCCGTTTACGGGAAGAAGGTGCCGGCAGGCGGATGAGGGGCGGCGCCGACCGATCATGAAGAAAGCTCCGTCTGGCGGATATGGTCGGCGACGCGCAGCGCCTGCGCCGCGATCGACAGCGCCGGATTGACGGCGGCCGATGTCGGCAGGAAGCCGCCGTCGACGACGTAGAGGTTCTGGTGGTCCCAGGCGCGGCAGAGCGGATCGAGCGGCGAGGTGGCTGGCTCGTTGCCCATCTTCACCGTGCCGCACTGATGCGAGGGCGTGCGCTTGTCGAAGGGGCGCGACAGCACGATCGGATAGCCGCAGGCGCGAAGGTTCTCGCGCATCACCTTGGACAGGCCTTCCAGCGACTGCATGTTGGAGCGCCGCCACTGCATGACGATCTCCTTGCCGTCGACCATGATGCGGCTTTCCGGATCGGGAAGGTCCTCGCACATCAGGTACCAGTCGACGGCGTGGCCGGCCATGTAGTCGAGCGCGAATTTCGGCATCGTCTTCACATTGGCCTTGAGCATGTTGCCGTCGATCTTGCCGAGCAGTTGCACATTGCCGAGCGGCTTGCCGCCCTTGCCGTCGGACAGATAGTAGTCGTTGAGCATCAGCGTCTTCTGGTAGACGCTATCGTTGCGGCGGCGCGGATCGATCGCCAGCATCGCGCTCGAATTGTGGTTCATGAAATTGCGCCCGACCTGGTCGGAGCTGTTGGCGAGGCCTTTACCGTTGGCCGAAGGCGAGCGCAGCAGGATGGCGGCCGAGTTGATCGCGCCGGCGGAGAGGATCGCCAGCTTCGGCGACAGCGTCTTTTGCGCACCGTTCTGGGTATAGTGGATGGCGGCGATCGACTTGCCGTCCGGCGCGGTTTCGAGCCAGTCGACATAGGCGCCGGTTTCGAGCCGGATGTTCGGATCCTTCAGCGCTTCGGTCAGCGGACCGGTCTGCGCGTCGATCTTGCCCTGGCCGGTGTTGGGAAATGCGTCCCAGCCCGTCTTGCCGTCTTTCAGCCAGGCCTCGATGTCGACGCCGAGCGGCAGCGATGCCGGATGCAGTCCGAGGCTCTTCAACTCGGCGCGGGCGCGCGCGATCGGCGGCTCGTCCGGCACCGGCTGGAAGGCGTAGGGGATCGAATGGAACGGCTCGGTCGGATCCTCGCCGAGCGTGCCGCGCACGCGAAAAAGCTGCTCGGCCTTGGAGTACCAGGGCTCGAATTCATCGTAGGAAAACGGCCAGGCCGGCGAGACGCCGCCGAAATGCTCGAGCTCGGCAAAATCCTCCTTGCGGTAGCGGATCAGGACCGCGCCGAAGAACTTCGAATTGCCGCCGACATAGTAGTAGTTGCCGGGGTTGAAGGCAGCGCCGCCAGCCTCGCGCCACATCTCCTTCGGCCGGTAGTGCTCGTCGACGAAGATGGAACGCGTCGAGCGCGCATGCGGCGTCGCGGGCAGCGGTTCGCCGCGCTCCAGGATCAGGATCGAGGCGCCGCTGCCGGCCAAGCCGGAGGCGATCGTGGCGCCGCCGATGCCGGAGCCGATGATGACGATATCCGGATTTTTCATAGATCTTTGTTTTGCTGCATGTCGTTGCCCCAAAACCGGACCCACTTTTGGGCGACAGGCATCAGAGGATGCGCTTCTCGGTCGCGGGGTCGAAGAACACCGCCTTGCTGAGGTTGAAGGCTAAAGGCGTGCTGGTGCCGGGCTGGATCCTGGCATCGGCCCGCAGCCGCGCCACGACGCCCTTGCCGCCCAGATTGGTGACGGCGAAAGTGTCCGATCCCGCTGGCTCCACCACTTCGATATGGCAGTCGGCGGTGGCGATGTTCGAACCGTTGCGCTCGGCGCCTTCCGGGTCGGTCAGCGCCTCGGGGCGCACGCCGAAGATCACCTGCTTGTCCTTAAAGGCCGCAAGACCGGTGGGTGCGCCCGGCATCGGCAGCACGATCGGCTGGCGCGCGTCGCGGTCCAGCACCACCGACAGCCCGCTGCCATTAGCGTCGATTTTGGCCGGGATCAGGTTCATCGCCGGCGAACCCATGAAGTCGGCGACGAAGATGTTGGTCGGGTTGTTGTAGATTTCGGCCGGCGTGCCGAATTGCTGCACCTCGCCGTCGCGCATGACGGCGATCTTGGTCGCCAGCGTCATCGCCTCGATCTGGTCGTGCGTGACATAGACGATGGTCGTGCCGGTCGTGGCGTGCAGGCGCTTGATCTCGATGCGCATGTCGACGCGCAGCTTGGCGTCGAGATTGGAGAGCGGCTCGTCGAACAGGAAGAGTTTCGGGTCGCGCACCAGCGCGCGGCCCATGGCGACGCGCTGGCGCTGGCCACCGGAAAGCTGGCTGGGCTTGCGGTTGAGCAGGTGGCCGATCTGCAGAACCTTGGCCACCTTGTCGATCGCAGCCTGGCGCTCCGTCACCGGCACGCCGCGCATCTCCATGCCGAAAGCGATGTTGCCGGCCACCGTCATGTTCGGATAGAGCGCGTAGCTCTGGAACACCATGGCGATGTCGCGCTTCGAGGGATGCAGGTCGTTGATGGCGCGGCCGTCGACGCGGATCTCACCCTCGGTGATCTGCTCCAGGCCGGCGATGGTGTTGAGCAGCGTGGACTTGCCGCAGCCGGACGGGCCGACCAGCACGAGGAAGCCGCCCTTTTCGAGCTCGACATTGATGCCCTTCAGGATCTCGACATTCCCGAAGCGCTTCTTCAGCCCATCAATTTCAAGAAAAGCCATGATCGTTCCTTCAGAAAATAGGGTCAGCCCTTGACCGCGCCCGCCATCAGCCCGCGCACGAAATAGCGGCCGGCGACGACATAGACGATCAGGGTGGGGAGCGCGGCAATCATCGCCGCCGCCATGTTGACGTTGTATTCGACGACGCCGGTCGAAGTGTTGACGACATTGTTCAGCGCCACCGTCATCGGCATCACGTCGCCGGACCCGGCATAGGCGGAGGCGAACAGGAAGTCATTCCAGATGTTGGTGAACTGGTAGATCACCGTCACAACGATGATCGGCAGCGAATTGGGCAGCATGATGCGCCGAAATATCTGGAAGAAGGAGGCGCCGTCGACCTGTGCCGCCTTGATCAACTCGGTTGGGAAGGCCTCGTAGTAGTTGCGAAAGAAGAGCGTGGTGAAGCCGAGGCCGTAGACCACGTGGACGAAGACGAGATTGACGGTCGAATTGCCGAGGCCGAAATTAAAGCCGGTGGCGTTCTGCAGGGTGACACCGAAGCGGCCAAGGCTGCCCAGAATCGTCGCCATCGGCAACAGCACCGACTGGAATGGAATGAAGCAGGCGAACAGCATCATGGCGAAGACCAGGGTGTGGCCGCGGAAGCGCCATTTGGTCAGCACATAACCGTTGAGTGCGCCAAGCAGCGTCGAGATCAGCACCGCCGGCACGACCATCTTGATGGAGTTCCAGAAGTAGCCCTTCATGCCGACGCAAGTCAGGCCCGAGCAAACTTCGCTCCATGCCTTTATCCATGGTGCGAAGGTCGGCGCATGCGGCAGCGACAGCATGTTGCCGTTCTGGATCTCGTCCATGGTCTTGAACGAGGTGACTAGCATGACGAAGAGCGGCATCAAATAGAAGATCGCGAACAGAGCGAGCAGCCCGTAGATCACGATGCGGTTGAACGTTCTGGCACGGACGCCGCTTGTGGCCTGGCGGGCGGGTGAAGTGACGGCGCTCATCGCGACTTCTCCCTGAGCTCGGAGTAGAGGTACGGAACGATGATGGCCGTGATGGTCATCAGCATGATCACCGCGCTTGCCGAGCCGACCGCCATTTCGTTGCGCTTGAAGGTGAACTCATACATGAAGTTGGAGGGCAGCCAGGCCGAGCCGCCGGGGCCGCCGCTGGTCAGCGCCACCACCAAGTCATAGGACTTGATGGCGAGGTGCGCGAGCACGATGAAGGCCGACAGGAAGACGGGCCGCAGCAGCGGAATGACGATGCGGCGGTAGAGCTGGAAGGTGGATGCGCCGTCGATCTGCGCCGCCTTCATGATCTCGCCATCGATGCCGCGAAGCCCGGCCAGGAACATCGCCATGACGAAGCCGGAAGCCTGCCAGACGCCGGCGATCACCACCGTGTAGATGACGAAATCCTTGTTCTTGATCCAGTCGAAATGGAAGCTCGTCCAGCCCCATTGATGCAGCGTCTGCTCCAGCCCGAGGCCAGGGTCGAGGAACCACTTCCAGGCGACGCCGGTGACGATGAAGGAGAGCGCCATCGGGTAGAGGTAGATCGGCCTCAAGACACCTTCGCCGCGGATCTTCTGGTCGAGCAGAATGGCCAGGAACAGGCCGAGCGCCAGGCAGATTCCGATATAAAGGAAGCCGAAGATGCCCATATTGGTGATCGAGGTGTACCAGCTCGACGGCGGGTCGCTCTCGAAGGTCCAGCGCCATAGCCGCTGATAGGCGCGGGGGCCGGTGATGGCATAGGACGGGAAGGTCTTGGAATTGGTGAAGGACAGATAGATCGTCCACAGGATGAAGCCGTAGACGAAGACGATCGTCGCCGCGAAGCTTGGCGCCAACACGATCTTCGGCAGCAGGTCCTGCAGCCGCGAACGGACCGACGCGCCAGGTCGGGCGTCGTGCTCCGGTGTCAGCTTGATCTGGGTTTCGGCAACTGTGCTCATCGGCTTGTCCAGTACCGGTTTGTCACGGGACCGACCGGCGCGAACCGCGCCAGCCCGAGCAATCCCGGACCTTGCTTCGGTAGGAGACCTCCCCCGCCAGGGCAGGGGAGGCTCAGTTCAAGGCACGCTTACTTTGCGTCGTCGATCGCCTTGACCAGCTCGGTCACGGCTTCGTCGGAGGTCTTGATCTGACCATGGACGAACTTCGACACGACATCCTTGTAGGCGTTGGCGACGGCCGGCGGGGCGCCGTAGCCCTGCGCCAGCGAGCCGAACAACGTGCCGCCTTCATTGGCCTTCTTCAGGTCGGCGATGCCCTTCTTGCCGCAAGCGTCGAAGTCGGTGTCCGGCACGTCGGTGCGGGCCGGGACAGAACCCTTCACCACGTTGAAGGCCGACTGGAAGCTCTTCGACAGGGTGGCAGTGGCCAGAGCGACCTGGGCGGCCTTGCGGTCGTCCGGAACGTTGAACATGCCGAACATGTCGGAGTTGTAGATCACCGAGCCGTCGGTGCCCGGGAACCGATAGCAGAGGAAGTCGGTGCCCGGGGTCTTGTTGGCGGCGTGGAACTCGCCCTTGGCCCAGTCGCCCATGACCTGAACCAGCGCGTCGCCCTTGATTACCATGGCGGTGGCGAGGTTCCAGTCGCGGCCCGAGAAGTTCGGGTCGACATAGGTGACCAGCTTGGCGAGGTTGTCGAACGACTTCTTCATCGTGTCGGACTTGAGCGACTCTTCATCGAGGTCGTTCATCGCCTTCTTGTAGAACTCCGGACCGCCGGTCGACAGCACGACGGAGTCGAACATGGTGGCTTCCTGCCAGTTCTGGCCGCCGAGTGCCAGCGGGGTGACGCCGGCCGCCTTGGCCTTGTCGAGCAGGGCCACGAAGTCGTCGAATGTCTTCGGCTCGGTGCCGCCGATCTTGTCCATCACCGCCTTGTTGATCCACAGCCAGTTGACCGAGTGGACGTTGACCGGAGCCGCGACCCATTTGCCGTCATAGACGGAGAACTTCTGCAGGGCGGCCGGAACCGACTTGTCCCAGCCTTCCTTCTTGGCGGTCTCGGTCAGGTCGCCCATGACGCCGGCGGCGGCATAGTCGAGCACGGTGTAGCCGAGCATCTGCGATGCGGTCGGATAGTTGCCGGCCGCGACCATCGCCTTCAGCGCGGTCATGGCGGCGTCGCCGCCGCCGCCGGCCACCGGCACGTCCTTCCAGGCATAGCCTTCCTTGGCCAGATCCTGCTTCAGCACGTTCAGAGCAGCCGCTTCGCCGCCCGACGTCCACCAATGCAGCATCTGCACTTCCTTGACGTCCGCGGCATGCGCCGAGAACGCAAAGCTCGTCGCAAGAGCCGTTCCGATAAGCAGTTTGCGCAACATGTACTACCTCCCTTGTTGCATACACATAACCGGCGGGTGTCCGCCGGGGTCTCCCAACTCAGCCGACCCACCACCCGGTGCGCTGGCCGCGATGAAACTGGATGGTCTTTTCCTCGGTATAGTCCTCGACTGCGCGCTTGCCGAGTTCGCGTCCCAGACCGGACTGCTTGTAGCCGCCGAAGGGCAGTTCGGGATAACCTTCCATGAACGTATTCACCCAAACCGTCCCCGAACGCACACCGCGCGCCACCGACATGCACGTGTCGACGCCGGCGCTCCACACCCCTGCAGACAAACCATAGGGCGTGTTGTTGGCAATGTGCAATGCCTTTTCAATCGTTTCAAAAGTGAGCACGGACAGCACCGGCCCGAACACTTCCTCGCGCGCGATCGCCATATCCTCTGTAACGTTACGGATGATGGTCGGATCGAGATATTGGCCGGCATTGGATGCAAGCCGGGCGCCGCCGGTGAAAACGTTGCCGCCGTGGGTTTTCGCCGCCGTTACATAGCCGGCTACCTTTTCCACATGATCGGCCGAGATCATCGCGCCGACCTTGGTGCGGTCGTCGAGCGGATCGCCGACGCGGACCTTCTGGGACAGCGCCTTGACCGCGTTGAGGAAGTCGTCGGCAATCGCCTCATGCACGATCAGGCGGCTGCCGGCATTGCAGCATTCGCCGGCGTTGAAGAAGCCGCCGAACACCGCGGCATCCGCCGCGGCTTCGAGGTCGGCGTCGGGGAAGACGATCTGGCCATTCTTGCCGCCGAGCTCCATCGAGACCTTCTTCAAGGAATCGGAAGCGGCGGCCATGGTCATCTTGCCGACACGGGTCGAGCCGGTGAAGGATACCATCTCGACCAGCGGATGGCTGACCATCGGCGCGCCGACATCGGCGCCGAAGCCGGCAAGGATGTTGACGACGCCTGCAGGAAGCCCTGCCTCGAGCAGGATGTCGCCGAGCACGAAGGTCGAGGCCGACGTCATCTCGCTCGGCTTCACCACCGCCGTGCAGCCGGCGGCGAGCGCGAAGGGCAGCTTCTGGCTGACGATCAGGAAAGGGAAATTCCACGGCGTGATGATCGAGACGACGCCGATCGGCTCGCGCAGCACGACGCCCAGCATATCGTCGCCGAGATTGGCGTAGCTTTCGCCATGCAGCGTGCGGGCGAGCGAGGCGGCATAGCGCCAGATGTCGATCGCGCCGCCGATCTCGCCGCGCGCCTGGGCGATCGGCTTGCCGGATTCCAGCGCATCGAGGCGGGCGATCTCTTCCAGCCGAGTCTCGATCAGGTCGGCCGTCTTCAGCAGAACCGCCGCGCGTTCCGATGCTTTCATGCGCGGCCACGGGCCGGTTTCGAACGCCTTGTGCGCCGCCTGAACCGCAGCCTCGACGTCCGCTGCGCCTGCTTGCGCATAGCGGGACACGACAAAGCCATGGCCGGGGCTGGCGCGCTCGATCGCGCGGCCATCGCGCGCTTCGATATGCTTGCCGTCAATCAGGAGCTTGTAGGTCTTGGGCGCCTGGGACGCCTCGGCCGGCATGGCAATGTTGAGCGGTGCGTTCATCGTCTCTTCTCTAGGATCTCGAAAAGGCCGGTTTCTGCTTGGCCTTGAAGGCGCTAACGCCGGTTTTCAGGTCGGCGGTGAGCGCTATGAAACCACTGGCCAGCGCCTCGGTCGCGGCGGCGTTTTCCTCGCCCTCGGCAATGCCGATCATCAGCTTGGCGGCCTCGGTTGCCAGCGGCCCGCGCTCGGCGATTTTTTCTCCCCAAGCTTTCGCTTCGTCGAACGCCTTGCCGGTTTCTACGACACGGTCTACGACGCCGAGCGCAAGCGCGTCAGAGGCCAGCAAAATCTCGCCACCCAGCGCCATGCGCCGCACCACTTGCGCGCCAAAGCGGCGCACGGCGCGCTGCGTGCCGGACCAACCGGGCACGACGCCGATGGAGGTTTCCGGGAAGCCCAGCTTCACCTGGGTTTCGGCGACGCGGAAATCGCAGGCCGCCGCCAGTTCCAGCCCGCCGCCCAGCGCATGGCCGGACAGCACCGCGATGGACGGCTGCCGCAGGCGCGCCAGCCGGTCGAAGACGCGGTGGCCGTAGCGGACCCATTGCACCTGGAAATCGGCCGCGCTCATCGTCCCCCAGGCCTCGACGTCGCCGCCGGCGCAAAAGCCCTTGCCATCGCCACCGATGAGCACGGCGCGAACGCCCTCGGCCAGTTCCGCTTCGTCAAGCGCTGCTTCGAGCGCACGCAGCATCGGGATGTCGAGCGCGTTGAATTTATCCGGCCGCCGCAGTGTGATGATGCCGACGGCGCCGTTCTGTTCGAAGGTGACGAGATGCTCAGCCATGCGCACCTCCGAGCGAAGCGCCGCCATTGAGCGACAGGCCGATCGGCCGGTCCTGATAGAGCGCCGCAGGCGTGACCTTGAGGTCGTTGGCGACGGCGAGCGGGATCTCGGCCTGCGCCAGCACGTCGCGCTCGAGGTCGATGCCGGGCGCCAACTCCGTCACCATCAGGCCGTCGGGGGTCAGCTTCATCACGCAGCGTTCGGTGACATAGGTGATGTCCTGGCCTTGCGCGACGGCGCGTTTTCCGGAGAAGGAGATGTGCTCGACCTCCTCGACAACCTTCTTGACCTTGCCTTCCTGGTCGATGCGGATCGCACCATTGGCCAGCGAGAGCTTGGCGCCGGCATTGAAGAAGCCGGAAAAGACGATCTTCTTCGCCCGCGCCGTGATGTCGACGAAGCCGCCGGCGCCAGCGGTGACATGCGGCCTTGCCGAAAGCTTCGAGACGTTGACCGAGCCGTGGCGGTCGATCTGCAGGAAGGAGAGCAGCGAGGCGTCGAAGCCGCCGGCCTGGAAGTAGATGAACTGGTGCGGCGAAGGCATAATCGCCTCGGCGTTGGAGGCGCAGCCGAACTTGAAGTCGAGCAGCGGCACGCCGCCGACCGCGCCCTGCTCGATCACCCAGGTGACCTTGCCGTGCTGGCCTTCTTCGAGAAGGATGCGCGGCACGTTGGCCGAGATGCCGAAGCCGATGTTGACCGCCATGCCGTCGCGCAATTCCATGGCGACGCGGCGCGCGATCACCTTCTGCACGTTCATCTCGGCGTTGCGGAAGCTCGACAGCGGTCGGAAGATTTCGCCCGAGATCGCCGGATCGTAAGGGGTCTGCGTCGTCTGCAGCTGGTCGGGCGCAATGACGATATGGTCGACCAGAACGCCCGGCACGCGCACGTCATGCGGCTTCAGCGTGCCGTTCTCGACCACGCGCTTGACCTGCGCGATGACGATGCCGCCATTGTTGCGGGCCGCCAGCGCCTGCTCCAGGCCGCCGAGATAGGCGCCCTCATGCTCGTAGGTCAGGTTGCCGCGTTCGTCGGCCGTGGTGGCGCGAATGATCGAGATGTTGGGAACGATAGCGCGGAAATAGAGCCATTCCTCGCCGTCGAATTGCTTAACCGAGACGATCGGCTCGCTGGCCGCCGCATTCATGGCGCAGCCCTGGTGACGTGGATCGGCAAACGTGTCGAGGCCGACCTTGGTCAGCACGCCCGGGCGCTTGGCGGCGGCCTCGCGATGCATGTCGAAGAGGATGCCGGAGGGCACGTTGTAGGCGGCGACGGAATTGTCGCCGATCATCTTCCAGATCCGCGGCGGCTCGGCGGAGGAGGGGCCGGACGGATAGGAGCCGCAAAGCGTGCGTTTCAACAGACCCGGCTTGGCGAGATGGTCGATGCCCTTGATGCCGTACATGTCGCCGGCGGCGATCGGGTGCAGCGTGGTGATCGCCTTCGGATGGCCCTCCGCGTCGAAACGCTCGCCGATCGCGGCAAGCACGGCGTCCGGGCAGCCAAGGCCGCTCGACGACGACACCGAGACGATCATGCCGTCCTTGATCAGGCTGGCGGCCTGGGCCGCGGAAACAACCTTGCTCAATTTCCGCTCCCGAGTTTCGGATCGATCGAAACAGTCTTGCCGGTCTTCGCCGACTGCAAAGCCGCTTCGGCGGAGGCCAGCGACCAGATGCCGTCCTCGCCGGTGGCCGAAGGCTGGCCTTCGCCGCGGATCGCGGCATGGAACTGGCGCAGCGAGCGGGCGTAGAGGTCCTCGCGGTCGAAGCTCAATTCTTCTTCGCCCTTGGCCGTGCGCAGCAGCACCGAGCCGACCGGCTTCTGTGTCATCACATTGGTGGCGATCAGGGAGCCTTCCGAGCCATGCACCTCGAAGCCGGTGCCGGCGAATTTTGTCGTGAAGCCTTCATGCGACTGCGCGATGACACCCGACTTGAAGCGCCAGATGCACATGGCACCGTCCTCCAGGCCGCCGCCGGCCATGCCTGCCGACTGCGTGAAGGCCGAAATTTCGACAGGATCGTCGCCGAGCACGAAGCGCAGCGTGTCGGCATCATGCACGGTGATGTCGAGCACCACGCCGCCGCCGGCCTCGGGTTTGGCGATGCGCCAGCCCTGCAGGTTCTCCGGCAGGTAGACGGAGTGGAAGACGCGCGCCGCGACCGGTTTGCCGATACGACCGGCGGCAATCGCCTCGCGCATGGCGCGATGGGCGCCGGCGTTGCGCAAATGGTGGTTGGTGCCGAAGACGATGCCGGCGGCCTTGGCTGCCGCAACCATCTTGCGGGCATCGGCGCTGGTCAGCGCCAGCGGCTTTTCGCACAGCACATGCTTGCCGGCCTTGATTGCGGCAAGACCCTGCTCGAGATGCAGTTCGTTGGTGGTCGAGATATAGACGGCGTCGATGTCGGCGTCGAGCAGCGCGTCGAGGGTCGAGACGGCGGTCGGAATGCCGTTCTCGCCGGCATAGGTCTTGGCGCGCTCGGGATTCGAGCTCATCACGGCGGCGACCTCGCCATCGACCTGCGCGCGGATGGCGTCGATCACGAACTGTCTGGCGATCGTGCTCGCGCCGATCAATCCCCATCGCACGCTCATGCCGCGTCTCCCACCTGGCTGTTGCGTTCCGGGCCGCTGCTTTCCCGCACAACCAGGCTGACGGCGCCGATATGGTCCTCGGCGCGCGTGGTGCGCGACTGAATCATCTTCAGCATGACGTGGGCCGCGCGTTCGCCGAGACCCGCTGTGTCGACGGCAACGCTGGTCAGCGCCGGACTGTAGTGCTCGGCCTCGGCGACGTCGTCGAAGCCGACGACGGCAAAGTCCGCTCCTGCTTCCAGATTGCGACGACGCAGCGCCAGCATGGCGCCGAAGGCGACCGCGTCGTTGAAGCAGAGTGCCGCAGTTGGCGGTTCGGCCGCGGCGAGCGCCGTCTCCAGGCAGGCCATGCCTCCCTTGCGGCTGGTCTCGCCCTCGACGATCAGCCGGTCGGAGGCCGGAATGCCGATCGTTTCGCAAGCCTCGAGGAAGCCGCCCAGGCGCTCGTGATAGACGACGAGATCGGACGAGCCGCCGAAGAACGCCAGGCGGCGATGGCCCTTGCGGATCAGATGCTCGGTGGCAAGCACCGCGCCGCGATGATTGTCCGGCGCGATCACCGGGATGCGGCTGTCGGGCAGGCGGCGCATGGCAAAGACGATCGGCACTCCGGCCGTCTCGATGCGGCGGAAGGCGCCCGGCGTGGTGCCGCGCGCCGGCGAGACGATCAGTCCGGCGACACCCTGCTCCATCAGCGATTTCAGCACCTCTTCCTGGCGCACCGGGTTTTCCGCCGTGTTGGCAATGAAGGGGACGACGCCCGCCGCCTGGAAGACGCGCTCCATGCCAACGGCAAGCTCGGCGAAGAACGGGTTGGTGAGATCGTTGATCACCATGCCGATGACGTTGGAATGGGCCTTGCGCAGATTGGCGGCGCCGCGGTTGTAGACATAGCCGACATCCTCGATCGCCTTGCGCACCTTGGTCGCGGTTTCAGGCCGGATCAGCCCGCTGCCCTGCAGCACGAGCGACACCGTCGATTTGGACACGCCGGCCTCGCGGGCGATGTCCAGGATCGTTGCCTTGGCCCGGCTGGCCATCCTCGTCCCGTCCTCCGTGTTTTTTGAACGAATTTATTGGAACGTTCTAATCATCGTTCGAAATCAGAGTCAATTGCGATTCCGATAAGATTCAAAAAATTGATTGGAGCGGTTCAAAATCTCAATGAATGCAAGGATTATCCTCTAGAGACACGATGCTTCACCGGCTGGGGCGCCTTGAATCATAAAGGTTCTTGATTTATTGGAACGTTCCATTTATAGCGGCCGCAACGGGAGAGTTCCATGGACATCATCTTGCCTGCGGCAAACCGCGGCCGGGTCAGCTACCGGCTCGTCGGCAAACCGGTCGAACCGAGCATGGGCGCGCGATTTTCACGCATCGCCTATGCCGCCGCCCATGTCGTTGCCGATCCCATCGCCATGACCAATCCCTGGTCTCGGCCAGCGGTCGACTGGGACAGGACGATGGCGTTTCGCCATCATCTGTGGCGGCTCGGCTTCCGCATCGCCGAGGCCATGGACACGTCCCAGCGCGGCATGGGTTTCGACTGGGCGAGCGCGAAGGAACTGATCCGACGCTCGATCGCGGAGGCTAAAACGGTGCCGGGCGCCGACCTCGCATCGGGGGCGGGGACAGATCATCTGGCGCCGGCTGCGGCCAAGACGGTCGACGACGTCATCCGCGCCTATGAAGACCAGTTCGCCTTCATCGAAGGCGAGGGCGGCAAGGCGATCATGATGGCGAGCCGCGCTCTGGCGGCGGTGGCCAAGGGGCCTGACGATTATGCCCGCGTCTACGACCGTATGCTCTCCCAGGCGTCCGGCAAGGTCATCCTGCATTGGCTGGGCGACATGTTCGATCCAGCGCTTAAGGGCTACTGGGGCAGCAACGATTTCGACGCGGCGCTCGACACGGTCGTCGCCATCATCGAGCGGCATGCGGGCAAGGTCGAGGGCATCAAGATATCGCTGCTCGATGCGCAGAAGGAAGTGCTGCTGCGCGACCGGCTGCCCGGCGGGGTGGTGATGTTCACCGGCGACGATTTCAATTATCCGGAACTGATCGCCGGCGACGGCAGGAAACACTCGCACGCGCTGCTCGGCATCTTCGACGCCATCGCGCCGGTGGCAAATGCCGCGCTGGCGAAGCTGGCAGACGGTGACAAGGCTCGTTACGACGCGCTGATGGCGCCGACCGTGCCGCTGTCGCGCAAGATCTTCGAGGCGCCGACCGAATACTACAAGGCCGGCATCGTCTTCATGGCATGGCTGAACGGGCACCAGGACCATTTCACCATGATCGGCGGCATGCAGTCGGCGCGCGGCATATGCCATTACGCGGAGGTCTTCCGGCTCTCCGACCAGGCCGGCCTGCTGGCAGACCCCGATCTTGCGACCGCCAGGATGAAGACCCTGCTGGCGATGTCGGGCATCTGAGCCCATCCCCCGCGCGGGGGATTTGCGTTCCGCCGATAAATCGTATTCGCTTGCCGAATTCAGGATGAGCGCGGCAATGCGGCGATCGCGGCGGCTGCCAAGATCGGCGATCGATCCGAACGAGACGCGTTCAATCGGCGAGTTCATGGTGTAGGCCGGCAATCATCAGGGAGCGGTTCAGCGTAAAGGGATACTGGCTCAGACCAGGAGGCGCAGGCCGAGTACAGCCGCCTCTGGATGCCGATCGGCGAAAAATACCAGGCACGAACCAACACGACAAAGCAGCCGCCTCTGCTCGTCGAGGCGCGCGATGCCAAGCGCATGGTCCTTGTGGAATTTCCGTCGCTGGAGATCGCCAAGGCCTGTTACGCGGACCCGGACTATGAGGAAGCCATGCGCTTCGCGCTCAAGGCGTCGAACCGCGTGCTCGTGATGTTCGAAGGAGATCTCGAGTAGTTGTGCCGCCGGAGTGTTCTCCGCCAGATGGCTTGACTAAGTTATTCGGAAGGCGTGACAAGGATTGAACTTGTGACCCCTGCAATGTCAATGCAGTTCGTTCTCTGATTTCATTGCGAAATGAGCCCTAAATGAACGTGAACAGAGCAAAAACATTCGAAATATCTGTGCCGTTCCTGTGCCAGAGAGTGCGATCTTCCCTGTGTGTCAGCCAAAGGAAAAGGTGCCGTTTCGGCGGGCCGGCAAAATATGATACTCAATCGAGCGGTTATCGAATTCTTCGCCAATAACGGTCATTTGATAGCACGACACATGGTGTTTTGCCGGGGCGCCTCTAGAACACTCGGGATATCTACTTCAACGAAGGGGCAACAAAGATGGGCTACCGCGTTACTGCTGTTGGGATCGCGCTTATTTTTTTGGGACTTGGCGGAGGCCAGGCCGCCGCATGGGGGAACTCGAAAACCCTCGAAAGGACAGCGCTTTCGGGGAAGGAAATCAAAGTCTACGACGGAGCTAGCGTTAACCCCGACTGCTCGAACGCGGGCCCGGTCGATCTGAAGGCGGTTTCCGGACCGAGTCACGGGAAAATCTCCATCGTCAACGCGAAGACGTTTCCTCACTTCACCAAAAGCAACATTCGATGGAAATGCAATTTCCGTAAGGTGGACGGCATAAAGGTGCTGTACCAGTCCATGTCAGGGTTCAAAGGCCATGACCAGATCGCCCTGTCGGTACACACATACGATGGCGCATCCTACAGCATCACGATCAACGTGAAGGTTGAGTAGCGCAATTCGCGTTCCCTCGGAGGGCACCACGGCCACCACCCGCCCGTTCACCATCGCCGCGGACGCACCTTGAACGCTATCGATCCCGTCTCAACCTACATCGCCGCCATCGGCGCCGTGATGCTCGCCATCGCAGTTTGGCGCTACCGGCAGCGCGATTATGATCGGGATGGCAGCAAACGCTCTCATGGCCGTGCTGCTCTTGCCGCCTTAGTTCAGACGAGCCCTGTCATATGATTGAGCAACATTGCGCAAGCCGCGTATCCGGCCAACGAAACCAGTGGAAAGGCATAGAAATCTATATCAATGCATGGATGCTAATTTAGCCTTCTCTTTGGCCGACTCACCCTTACCGAGTCGGTTAGGCCCGGCGGTTCAACCCAACGCAAACCCCAACGCGGAACTGTCGGGCCGCTCTATGGGGAAGGCGTGCAGCTCTTGCGCTGCTCCGACGCGCTGGCGCCCTTCGTTGCCGACAAGGCGCCCAGGCTGAATTAGCTGGCCAGACATACGATACCCGGCCTGCGGGAAGTCGGGGGACTAGGGCAGACAGGCCGGGCCCTTACCCCGGATTGCTGCGCGGGGCAGGCGAATATTATGCGCCAATTGGCAGGTTTCTGCATCAATGATTTTAGTGACAACTAATGAAATTAGGCCGCGCAACAGAAATCCCGCCGACAGAGGCCTACGGGCTGTTCAGCGAGGGGAATCCATCGCAGCACGGCTGCGTGCACTTTCACAAATATTAAGACGCCGCCTGCTCACGTCGCCACCGGGCGCGACCAGTGGCTGCAATGCTCCTAGCCGGTGTGCTCGGGGTCTAGTGGCGGAGATCGGCGAAGTTATTGGAGGATGGTGGGCGTGACAAGGATTGAACTTGTGACCCCTGCAATGTCAATGCAGTGCTCTCCCGCTGAGCTACACGCCCATCCGAAGCCGCGCATACACCACTTTTGATCCGGCGCGTCAATAGCGGGAATGTGGAAAGACGGCTTCCGTTTGTCGCATCGGCGAAGCGCCTGCCGATGGGGCCTCAATGCGAACCAGAAGACGGCTCAGGCCGCCTGCAGCATCTTCTCGACCTCGTTGACGAGATCGCGCAGATGGAAGGGCTTCGACAGCACCTTGGCGTCCTTGGGTGCCTTGGAATCGGGATTGAGCGCGACCGCGGCAAAGCCGGTGATGAACATCACCTTGAGGTCCGGATCGATCTCGGTGGCGCGGCGGGCGAGCTCGATGCCATCCATCTCCGGCATGACGATGTCGGTCAGGAGCAGCGAAAAAGGTTCCTCGCGCAGCCGCTCATAGGCACTGGCGCCATTGTCGAAATCGCTTACCTGGTAGCCGGCGCGCTCCAGCGCCTTGACGAGGAAGCGGCGCATATCGTCATCGTCTTCCGCCAGCAGAATGCGTGCCATCATATCCCGTCCGAATCACCCGCCCCAAGCCTGCCGCCGGGCAAGACCGTTAACCATCCTGTATATGCGGTCGCGCCGGTAAACATCAAGTGAATGAAGGGCATCCGACATCCAGCTCGAGGCGCGGTTTCACCGCCTGAAATGCTGGACATGCCGGGCGCAAGATGGCAATTTCATGCCATGATGCAGTGCTGTTTCCTGGTTCGTACAAATTGAAGACGGCAGCCGAGGATTTTTCGGTCATTCCACCCTTCGAAATCCGATCGGGCGCCGAACAGCGCGTGCCTTTCCTGTACAATTCACCGCATAGCGGCCGCCACTATCCGGAGCGGTTCCTGGCCATGGCGCGGCTCGACCGCAACGCCATTCGCCGGTCGGAGGACTGCTATGTCGAGGAGCTCTTCGGCGGCGCCGTGGCGCTCGGCGCGCCGTTGCTGGCCGCCAATTTTCCGCGTGCGTATCTCGACGTCAACCGCGAGCCTTGGGAACTCGATCCGCGCATGTTCGCGGAGCCAGTGCCGTCCTTCTGCAACATCCGCTCGGCGCGTGTCGCCGGCGGGCTCGGCACGGTGCCGAAACTGGTCGGCGAGGGGCTCGATATCTATCCTGGCCGGTTGCCGCTGGCCGAGGCGGTGGGACGCGTCGAAGCGGTGTACAAACCCTATCACGAGACGCTTAAGCGGCTCCTGACCAGGACGCATGCCAGGTTCGGCTATGCCGTGCTTATCGATTGCCATTCGATGCCGGCCTCAATCCGCGTCGGCGACAATGGTGTGCGGCCCGACTTCATCATCGGCGACCGGTTCGGCATTTCGGCATCGCCGGCGCTCACCGAGATGGCCATCAGCCTGCTTGTCGGCATGGGCTACACGGTCGCGCACAACAAGCCCTATGCCGGAGGCTTCATCACCGAGCATTATGGCAGGCCGGCAAGGCATCTGCATGCGCTGCAGATCGAGGTCAATCGCGGGCTTTACATGGACGAGCGGACGTTCCAGAAATCGGCCGGCTTCGACGCTTTGGCCTGCAACCTGACCCGCTTCTCGGCCGATTTGATGTCGATGCCCGACCATCATTTCGTCGATTTGCCGCTCGCGGCGGAATGACGGCGCGGTCGGCGCGCCGAGTTCTTATAAACGCAATTCCGGACGGAAAACCGCTTCACACTTTTCCTGGAATTGCTCGAAAAAAAGACCGCATCGTTTTCACGACACGGTCGAAGTCTAGGGAGGAAACGCCCAAGGAGGGCATGGACAGGAAAACCTGTCCGATGACAAAATTATTGTGCGCCGCACAAATGTCAATCGACAGCAGGCTTTTTTAATTCAATATGATGTGGAAATTCCGCTTCGGCGGCTCAGATGTGACATTCGGGCAACAGAAAACGGGCATCTGGCCGGTCTTCAGCGCGCCTGTTCCGTGAGAAAGAGCGGCTGGCAAAGGCCGGGATGGGGAGAGCGACTTGGATATCAGCACCGATTTCATGCGGCGCATCGCGCATGCCGCCGCCGCCGAAACCTTGCCGCGCTTCCGCAGCCAGGGGGCGGTCACCAACAAGCTTGCGGGAAGCTTCGATCCGGTGACGGAGGCCGATCGCGAGGCGGAGCGCGCGATCCGGGCGCTGATTTCGGCCGAATATCCCGAGCACGGCATTCTCGGCGAGGAACATGGCAGCCAGAACCTCACCAGCCGGCATGTCTGGGTGATCGACCCGATCGACGGCACCCGCGCCTTCATTTCCGGGGTCCCGGTGTGGGGAACGCTGGTCGGGTTCACCGTCGACGGCGACGCGGTCGCCGGCATGATGTCGCAACCTTTCACCGGCGAGCTGTTCTACGCCAATGCTTCCGGCTCGCACTACGAGGGACCGGGCGGCCCGCGCAGGCTCGCGACCCGCAAGACGACCGACCTTGCGCAAGCGACGCTGTTCACGACCACGCCGGCCCTGTTCAAGGGCGATGCGCGCAAGCGTTACGACCAGTTCGAGACAAAGGTGCAACTCGCCCGCTACGGCACCGACTGCTACGCCTTCGCCATGCTGGCCGCGGGCAGCATCGACATCGTCGCCGACCCGGGCCTGAAGCCCTACGACATCGTGGCGCTGATCCCGATCATCGAGAAGGCCGGCGGCGTCATCACCACTTTCGAAGGCGGACCGGCGGAAAAGGGCGGCGACGTATTGGCAGCGGCGACGCCCGAGCTTCACGCGGCGGCGATGGCGGCGCTGCGCGGCTGATGCGCCCAGCGGCAAGGGCTGGTCGCCGCAGGATTTCGATCGCGCTCAGGGAGCGTCGCCGGTGCCCGGAATGAAGGCGTCGAAAGCGGCGAGGAGCTGCTCGCGGTAGATGTCCTTCTCCTGCAGGATTTCGTGCTCGGCGCCATCGATCATCAACAGCGAGCCGACGCGCAGTTTCCTGGCATAGGCTTCCACCGCCCTGGTCGAGACCACCCGATCGGCGCCGGCGGCGACGATCAGCATCGGCACCTTCACCCTGGCCATGAAATCCGGATCGCTGACGGCTTCCGCGGCGGCAGCGGCGGCCTTCAGCCAGCGGATCGTCGGGCCGCCGAGCGCGAGCTGCGGCCAGGCCTCGTAGATCCCGACATTGCGTCGGTAGCGCCCGGGATCCGAGGTCACCTTGTTCATTTCGAAAGGCGGCGGCACTTTCGGCCGCGGACCGAGCGCGGCATAGAGCCAGCCGAGACCCAGCGCGCAGAAGACCGCGCAGACGCGCCGCACCGTGCTTATCGAAACCGGCAGGTCGGGCACCGCGAGGAAGGGCGTCAGCAGCACCATGCGGCGCACGCGGTTGACCATCGATGGCGAGGCAAGCAGCGCAATCACCGCGCCCGTGGAGTGGGCGAGGATGTAGTAAGGGCCGCGGCAGTCAGGCAGCACGATCTCCTCGAAGAATTGCTCGAGGTCGCGCGTATAGTCGCGAAAGCTGCGGACATAGCCGCGCTGGCGGTCGCGCAGCAGGCGGCTGGAATCGCCTTGGCCGCGCCAGTCGAGGACAGCGACGCTGAAGCCGCGATCGGCGAGATCGCGAATGGTCTCGAAATATTTCTCGATGCATTCGTTGCGCCCGGTCAGCAGAACCACCGTGCCCTGCAGCGGGCGGCTGACAGCGGCAAAGACGCCGTAGCGGATCTTCTTGCCGTCGCGCGTGATGAAGAAGCCGCCTGCGGCATTCTGCGGCGCGGGATTGTCCTCTGTGTGATGGAAAAGATCCGTCATTCGGCGCGTCGATGGTTGCTGTTTTGCCCGGACGGGCGAGGCGTCGGCATGGTGATAGACGGCCAGGCGGCAAAAGCAAAGGCGTTGCGAGGATTTACGCGGCTGCCAGCGCAGGGGGAAGGCCGGAAGTGCCTGCGGCGCACTTCCGGCCTCTGTCGATCCGGGAGGAAGGGACGTTGCACCCGGTTCGGCCTCGTCGCGGCGCAGGGAAAAAGGCGCCGCTTGTCTCTGTGTCTTGACGCAATTCCGGACGGAAAACCGCTTCACACTTCTCCTGGAATTGCTCGAACGTGACCAAAGCCTAGCGCTGCATGACTGAACGGATGCCGAAGCGGTGGTTCATCCACCGTTCATGAACGTGGCCGCATTGCGACCGCGAAGAAAACCTTGAAATGGCTTTTTGAGCTTCCCAAATGAAGGTTGTGGCCGCCGATGTCGGGGCCGCTGGCCCATACGGAACGCCTTTCGAGGGTTTCGCACCGGTCACACGCAAACCATGTTGCTCAAAGGAGAACACCTATGCGTCACGTTGATTTTTCCCCGCTTTATCGTTCGACTGTCGGCTTCGACCGGCTGTTCACCATGCTCGACTCGCTCGGCCAGCCCGAGACCGCGCAGACCTACCCGCCCTATAATATCGAGCGCACCGGCGAGAACGCTTATCGCATCTCGATGGCCGTTGCCGGCTTCTCCGAAGACGAGATCTCGATCGAGGCGCACCGCAACGTGCTGACCGTCAAGGGCGAGCGCAAGGAAGAGAACAACGGCGAGGGTTCGGAGCTGCTTTATCGCGGCATCGCCTCCCGCTCCTTCGAGCGCCGCTTCCAGCTGGCCGATCACGTCGAAGTGGAAGGCGCCACGCTGAAGAACGGCCTGCTCTTCGTCGACCTCAAGCGTAACATTCCCGAGGAGCTGAAGCCGCGCAAGATCGCGATTACCCAGTCTTCGGACAAGGCCAAGCAGATCGAGGCCAAGGCCGCCGCGTAATCCGCGGGCTCCATCGCAGACGACGTCTCCCTCCCGAGACGGAAGCGGCGCTGAGAGGCGCCGCCAGACTGCTGACAAACCTCTGGCATTTGCCGGGGGTTTTTGATTCACTGGGTCATGTTGAAGCGACCCGCCCCCGAACAGACCGCGCTTGAGATGGTGACGTTGGATCAGCTGGTTCCGGCTGACCACCTGTTGCGCAAGATTGATCGCGCGATTGACTTCTCCTTCATCCACGATCTGACGGCGCCGCTCTACTGCGCCGACAATGGCCGACCGCCGCTCGATCCGACCTTGATGTTCAAGGCGCTGTTCATCGGCTACCTGTTCGGGGTGCGCTCGGAGCGGCAGCTGGTGCGCGAGATCGAGGTCAACGTCGCCTACCGCTGGTTCCTGCGGCTGAAGCTGACGGACAAGGTGTT